>JAUUPT010000063.1 GCA_030843315.1 Bacteroidaceae bacterium
CAGAGCATCTGCCTTACAAGCAGAGGGTCGGCGGTTCGAATCCGTCAACGCCCACCTGTTGGTTGTTTTAAATATTATAGTCTTGCAAGCAATTGTGAGGCTATTTTTTTGTCTGTTAACGTCCTTTCTTAATTTCTTTTCTCCTTTATACCTTATTACTCGGAAAAAAACAGTAATTTTGCAATCCGATAATTATCAAAATACGACGTATGAAACTTGATTTACTTACCGCAATATCTCCGATTGACGGTCGATACAGAGGCAAGACCGATGCTTTGGCTGCCTATTTCTCAGAATTCGCGCTGATAAAATACCGTGTGCAGGTAGAAGTAGAATACTTTATTACGCTGTGCGAACTGCCTTTGCCGCAGTTGAAAGGTGTGGATAAAGCAGTGTTCGAAACACTGAGAAGCATTTATCGCAACTTCTCCGAAACAGACGCTCAACGTATTAAAGATATTGAGAGCGTGACGAATCACGACGTGAAGGCTGTGGAGTATTTCCTGAAAGAAGAATTCGACAAGCTGGGCGGAATGGATGACTACAAAGAATTCATTCACTTCGGACTGACTTCGCAAGATATCAACAATACTTCTATTCCTTTGTCTATAAAGGAAGCATTGGAGCAGGTTTACTATCCTCAGATAGAGGAACTGATAGGCCAACTCCGCACCTATGCAGAAGAGTGGGCAGAGATACCGATGCTTGCCAAGACGCATGGACAGCCGGCTTCTCCTACCCGTTTAGGAAAAGAGGTAATGGTTTTTGTGTATCGCCTGGAACGCCAACTGGCCACTTTGAAGGCTTGCCCGATAACGGCGAAGTTTGGTGGTGCTACCGGAAACTATAATGCCCATCATGTGGCCTATCCGGAATATGATTGGAAGGTATTCGGCAATAAGTTCGTAGCTGAAAAGCTGGGGCTGGAGCGTGAAGAATATACCACTCAGATTTCAAATTATGATAATCTGTCTGCTATCTTTGATGCCATGAAGCGCATCAATACGGTGATGATTGATATGAACCGTGACTTCTGGCAATACATTTCGATGGAATACTTCAAGCAGAAGATTAAAGCGGGTGAGGTAGGTTCCAGTGCCATGCCGCATAAAGTGAACCCGATTGACTTTGAAAATGCAGAAGGTAACCTGGGCATCGCAAATGCTATCCTGGAACATCTGGCGGTGAAATTGCCGGTATCGCGCCTGCAACGTGATCTGACCGACTCTACCGTACTGCGTAATGTAGGTACGCCGTTCGGACATATCGTGATTGCTATTCAAAGTTCTTTGAAAGGACTCCGTAAGCTATTGTTGAACGAACCGGCTATCTATCGCGATCTGGATAACTGCTGGAGTGTGGTGGCTGAGGCTATCCAGACTATTCTGCGTCGCGAGGCTTATCCGCATCCCTATGAAGCGTTGAAGGCTTTGACCCGCACGAACCAAGCTATTACGGAAGCTTCTATCAAGGAGTTTATCGAAGAATTGAATGTGAGTGAAGATATAAAGAAAGAACTGCGTGTTATCACTCCCCATACATATACGGGAATTTAAGCAAACGCAAAGTTGCCGGGGTAGCTCAACCTTTTAAATCGGCGCTTGTTTATAGGCAACTAAATAAATTTATAATTTAGCTATATAATAGAGACAATGAAATGGCCGTGAGGCCAAGGTTTAATTTTATTCGAATAAAAACAAATGAGTACAGAAAACGAAAATTGGCGTGATGCTTCATCCTCAGAGGAGAACTCAGGTGCCAGCCGTGATGGTAACCAACTTAACAAAGAAGGAGGCTACAGCCGTCCGTCTTACAATCGTGAAAATGGCGATCGTCCCTATCGCCCGAGATTTAACAGTGAAAACAGCGAGCGTCCGCAGCGTCCTTACAATAGTGAACGCCCTTATCGCCCGCGTTTTAATCCTAATGCAGAAAGCGGTGGTGAACGCCCGCAGCGTCCTTATAATAGTGACCGCTCGTATGGTAGCAGTGACCGTCCGCAGCGTCCCCGCTATAATAGTGAAGGTGGTGATCGTCCGCAGCGTCCTTACAATAGCGACCGTCCTTCTTATAACAACGACCGTCCTTATCGTCCGCGCTACAACAGCGAAGGTGGTGATCGTCCGCAGCGTCCTTATAATAATGACCGCTCGTATGGTAGCAGTGACCGTCCGCAGCGTCCCCGCTATAACAGCGAAGGTGGTGATCGTCCGCAGCGTCCTTACAATAACGACCGTCCTTCTTATAACAGTGACCGTCCTTACCGTCCGCGCTATAATAGCGAAGGTGGCGATCGTCCGCAACGTCCTTATGGCAACAACGGAGGAGGTGACCGTCCTTTCCGTCCGCGTTTCAACTCGAATGGTGGAGGAAGACCCGGTGGATATGGGAACAGAGACAGTTATAGCCGTCCTATCCGTCGCACGGATGATTACGATCCCAATGCTAAGTACAGCAAGAAGAAACAGATTGAATACAAAGAACAATTTGTTGATCCGAACGAACCGATCCGCTTGAACAAGTTCCTGGCTAATGCCGGTGTATGTTCTCGTCGCGAGGCTGATGAGTTTATCACTGCCGGAGTTGTTTCGGTAAACGGAGAAGTGGTTACAGAATTGGGAACCAAGATCAAGCGCAGCGATGAAGTGAAGTTTCACGATCAGACGGTGAGCATCGAACGTAAGATTTATGTTCTGCTGAACAAGCCGAAAGATACGGTGACTACTTCGGATGATCCGCAGGCACGTCGCACGGTTATGGATCTGGTAAAAGGCGCTTGTGACGAACGCATCTATCCGGTAGGTCGTCTGGATCGTAATACAACCGGTGTATTGCTGTTGACAAACGATGGTGACCTGGCTTCCAAGCTGACGCACCCCAAGTATCTGAAGAAGAAAATATATCATGTGCATCTGGACAAGAACCTGACGAAAGCCGATCTGGAGCAGATTGCTGCCGGTATTCAGCTGGACGACGGTGAAATTCATGCAGATGCCATCAGTTATACGGACGAATTCAAGAAAGATGATGTAGGCATCGAAATCCACTCCGGTAAGAACCGTATCGTGCGTCGTATCTTCGAATCGCTGGGATATAAGGTTATGAAGTTGGATCGTGTATTCTTTGCCGGTTTAACCAAGAAGGGCCTGCGCCGCGGCGAATGGCGTTACCTCACAGAACAAGAGGTGAACTACCTGCGCATGGGTTCTTTTGAGTAATATATATAATAAGGTATAATAACTGTTTTATGGAAAAGATTAGTAGAACAAAGATTGTTGACCTGTTGAAGCGCGAGGATTTTGGCGCGATGGTCAACGTGAAAGGCTGGGTTCGTACCCGCAGAGGTAGTAAGCAAGTAAACTTTATCGCGCTGAATGACGGTTCTACAATAAATAATGTGCAGGTGGTAGTAGATCTGGGCAACTTTGATGAAGAGATGCTGAAAGACATCACTACCGGTGCTTGTTTGAGTGTGAACGGCATGCTGACGGAATCAGTCGGTTCCGGCCAGAAAGCCGAGGTACAAGCCCGCGAAATAGAAGTGCTGGGAACTTGCGACAATACATATCCGTTGCAAAAGAAAGGTCACTCCATGGAGTTTCTCCGTGAGATTGCCCATCTGCGTCCCCGCACCAATACATTCGGTGCAGTGTTCCGCATCCGTCATAACATGGCGATTGCCATCCATCAGTTCTTCCATGACAGAGGATTCTTCTATTTCCATACACCTATCATCACGGGTTCCGACTGCGAAGGCGCCGGCCAGATGTTCCAGGTGACGACGAAGAACCTGTACGACTTGAAGAAAGACGAGAACGGTGCCATTATTTATGATGACGACTTTTTCGGAAAGCAGGCAAGCCTGACGGTTTCAGGACAGTTGGAAGGCGAGCTCGCTGCCACGGCATTGGGCGCCATCTATACGTTCGGTCCTACGTTCCGTGCCGAGAACTCCAATACTCCCCGCCACTTGGCTGAGTTTTGGATGATTGAGCCGGAGGTTGCGTTCAATGATATTACGGACAACATGGATTTGGCGGAAGACTTCATTAAATACTGTGTACAGTGGGCTTTGGACAACTGTGCCGATGATGTGAAATTCCTCAATGATATGTTCGACAAGGGCTTGATCGAGCGTCTGCAAGGCGTCTTGAAGGAAAGCTTTGTCCGTCTGCCTTATACGAAAGGTATCAAAATACTGGAAGATGCCGTAGCTAAGGGCCATAAGTTCGAATTCCCCGTATACTGGGGGGTTGACCTGGCTTCCGAGCACGAACGCTATCTGGTAGAAGATCACTTCAAGCGTCCGGTTATCCTGACTGACTATCCGAAGGAAATCAAGGCGTTCTATATGAAGCAAAACGAAGACGGAAAGACGGTACGTGCTATGGATGTGCTGTTCCCGAAGATTGGCGAAATCATCGGTGGTTCCGAGCGTGAATCTGATTACAACAAGCTGATGACGCGCATCGACGAACTTCATATCCCGATGAAGGATATGTGGTGGTATCTTGATACCCGTAAGTTCGGTACATGTCCTCACTCCGGTTTCGGACTGGGATTCGAGCGCCTGTTGCTGTTCGTAACGGGTATGACGAATATCCGCGACGTGATACCGTTCCCGCGTACTCCGCGCAACGCAGAGTTTTAATCATTCTGAAATAGAATACTTCTTATAAAATAGAGCCCGTGTAAACTTTGCTTTGCGCGGGCTTTTTTATGGCTAAAAGTGTTATTTTCTCAAAACAAATCTTTATATTTGTGTCACACAGAAGGGCATAACATAACCAACACCATACGAATATGAAACGGAAGTATTTCTTTACCATGCTGGCAGCAATGCTGCTTGTGGTAGCAGGGACCAAGGCGCAAGAGCGCACTAATTTTAAACCTGCTGATTTGGCGGGTATCTGGCAGCTGTGTCACTATGTGTCCGAGATTCCGGATGTTCCCGGAATATTGAAGCCGAGTAATACCTTCAAAGTCTTGAGCGACGATGGGCGCATCGTCAACTTTACCATTATTCCGGGCTCGGATGCCATTATCACAGGATATGGCACTTATCAGCAGCTGACGGATAATTCCTATAAAGAAAGCATTGAAAAGAATATCCACTTGCCCATGCTGGATCATAAGGATAATATTCTGGAGTTTGAAATGGGTGATGACGGTGTGATGTATCTGAAGTTCTTTATAGCTAAAGATTTGAACGGAAATGAACTGAATTCCTGGTTTCACGAAACATGGAAACGGGTGAATATGCCTGCCTTATTTCCCGAAGATCTTGTTCGGTAATAGCTGATATTCATTTTACTTCTGGCCCTTTGTAATCCTTTGTTCATCGGCTTTTGAGCGTGGAGGAGGGTAGGTGGAGTTATCCTTTGGAGAGATCGAAACATCTCCGAAGGATAACTCCCTTCTTATTGTATATCAGCCGGGTGGCTTCCTAAAAAAAAGAAGAAAACCTTTGCCAGTTATTAGAAAATCCGTACCTTTGCAAGCCGATTATTATCTCAAAAGGATAAGCATTTAATTCATAGCGAGTTAATCATCCATAGTCCGGGACGGTTGGCGCGTGGTGAAGAGAATATTTTAGTAGTAACATTTAAAAAAACAATTAAGAGTGGATACTTTAAGTTACAAGACCATTTCTGCAAACAAAGCTACAGTGACTAAAGAATGGGTCATTGTTGACGCTACGGATCAGGTTTTAGGCCGTCTGGGCGCAAAAGTTGCGAAACTGTTGAGAGGAAAGTATAAACCAAACTTTACCCCTCACGTAGATTGTGGCGATAATGTGATCATTATCAATGCCGACAAAGTAAAATTAACCGGTAACAAGTGGAATGACAAGGTATATCTGTCATATACGGGTTATCCCGGCGGTCAGAGAGAAATCACTCCTGCTCGTTTGCAGGCAAAACCGAACGGTGATGACAAGTTGCTGAGAAAAGTAGTAAAGGGTATGCTGCCTAAGAACAAATTGGGCGCTAAATTGCTGAGCAATATGTACGTATATGCCGGCAGCGAGCACAAGCACGATGCTCAGAGCCCGAAAATGATTGATATTAACGCACTTAAATAAGAGATAATGGAAGTAGTAAATGCATTAGGCAGACGTAAGCGTGCAATTGCACGTATTTTCGTAAGCGAAGGTACAGGAAAGATTACTATTAACAAGAGAGACCTCGCAGAGTACTTTCCATCAAGCATTCTTCAGTATGTAGTTAAACAACCGTTGAACAAGCTGGGTGTTGCTGAAAAGTACGACATCAAAGTAAATCTCTGCGGCGGTGGCTTCACTGGCCAGTCTCAAGCTTTGCGTTTGGCAATTGCCCGTGCACTGGTGAAGATGAATGCTGAAGATAAATCTGCTCTCCGCGCTGAAGGCTTCATGACTCGTGACCCGCGTTCTGTTGAACGTAAGAAACCGGGACAACCGAAAGCACGTCGTAGATTCCAGTTCAGTAAACGTTAATCAGTTTGAGTTAACAAGTGGACAAGTTAACGAGTGGGCAAGGTTTTGCCTCGCCAACTGTCAACTGATGACCGCGTCTAACTGAACAGCGTTTAGTATCTAAACTACCGGGACTCTTCGATTGGATAGGCTACCCGGCGGTTGGTTTAGAAAAAACAAAAAAGAAAGTAAACGAATTAAAGATTAAAACAAAATGTCAAGAACTAATTTTGATACATTATTGGAGGCTGGTTGCCACTTCGGTCACTTGAAAAGAAAGTGGAACCCTGCAATGGCCCCTTACATCTTCATGGAGCGTAATGGTATTCATATCATTGACCTCAACAAGACGGTTGCTAAAATAGACGAAGCTGCTGAAGCTTTGAAGCAAATCGCTAAATCAGGAAAGAAAGTCCTGTTTGTTGCTACTAAAAAACAAGCTAAGCAGGTGGTTGCCGACAAGGCTGCATCTGTAAATATGCCTTATGTAATCGAGCGTTGGCCGGGTGGTATGTTGACTAACTTCCCGACTATCCGTAAGGCAGTGAAGAAAATGGCTACTATCGACAAATTGACAAGCGATGGTACTTACTCAAACCTTTCTAAGAGAGAGGTTCTGCAAATCTCTCGTCAACGTGCTAAGTTGGACAAGACTCTGGGTTCTATTGCTGACCTGACTCGTCTGCCGTCTGCTTTGTTCGTTATCGACGTAATGAAAGAAAACATTGCAGTTCGCGAAGCTAACCGTCTGGGTATCCCCGTATTCGGTATTGTTGATACGAACTCTGATCCATCGGATATCGATTTCGTAATTCCGGCAAACGACGACGCTACCAAGTCAATAGAAGTTATCCTCGATGCTTGCTGCGCTGCTATGCAGGAAGGTCTGGAAGAACGCAAGGCTGAAAAGGTAGACATGGAAGCTGCCGGCGAAGCTCCTGCCAACAAAGGCAAGAAGAAAGTTGCGAAAGCAAGACTCGACAAGTCTGACGAGGAAGCAATCAATGCAGCCAAAGCTGCTGCTTTCATGAAGGAAGACGAAGAGGCTTAATTATATAATTGAGAGTTGAGAGTTGAAAGTTGAGAGTTACTTATCAGTAGCAATTCTCAACTCTCTGTTCTCAACTCTCAATTGCTTTTAAGAAGGAATTTATTAACTCTAAAATATAAAGGAAAGAATTATGGCTGTAACAATGGCTGATATAACCAAGCTCCGCAAGATGACCGGTGCTGGTATGATGGATTGCAAGAATGCATTGAATGATGCTGAAGGCGATTTCGACAAGGCAATGGAAATTATCCGTAAAAAAGGACAGGCTGTTGCCGCTAAGCGTTCAGACCGTGAAGCTTCTGAAGGTTGCGTCTTGACTAAGACTACCGGTGACTTTGCTGTTATCGTAGCTTTGAAGTGCGAAACTGACTTCGTGGCTCAGAATGCTGACTTTGTGAAACTGACTCAAGACATTCTTGATCTTGCTGTGGCTAACAAGTGCAAGACTTTGGACGAAGTAAAAGCGCTGCCGATGGGTAATGGCACTGTACAGGAAGCAGTGGTTGACCGTAGCGGTATTACGGGTGAAAAGATGGAACTTGATGGTTACATGACTGTAGAAGGTGCAACGACTGTTGTTTACAATCACATGAATAGAAACGGCCTTTGTACTATCGTTGCTTTCAACAAGAAAGTTGACGAGCAGCTGGCTAAGCAAGTTGCTATGCAGATTGCTGCCATGAATCCGATTGCAATTGACGAAGACGGTGTTTCTGACGATGTGAAGCAGAAGGAAATCGAAGTTGCTATCGAAAAGACTAAAGCAGAACAAGTACAGAAAGCTGTGGAAGCTGCCCTGAAGAAAGCCGGTCTTAATCCTGCTCACGTAGACAGCGAAGACCACATGGAGAGCAATATGGCCAAAGGTTGGATTACAGCTGAAGATGTAGCGAAGGCAAAAGAAATCATTGCTACTGTTTCTGCTGAAAAGGCTGCAAACCTGCCCGAGCAGATGATTCAGAACATTGCCAAGGGTCGTTTGGGCAAGTTCTTGAAGGAAGTTTGCTTGCTGAACCAGGAAGACATTATGGATGCTAAGAAGACAGTAAGAGAAGTATTGAAGGAAGCTGATCCTGAATTGAAGATTACAGACTTCAAGCGTTTCACTTTGCGCGCTGAATAATAAATTCTGTTCTGATAATAAATAGAAAACGGTCGCACGGAGATTATCCGTAGCGACCGTTTTTTTATATCTATTTGCTTGCTTTATAGCAGGCGGTGCATTGCTTCGAAACGCATGGTCTGTTTACCCCAAACGCATGGTCTGTTTGACCTCAACGCATCATCTGTTTGGGGCAAACGCACCATCTGTTTCGACGGGGTAGATTATCCTACCGGTTTGGTTTGTGTATATCCCTCTTTTTTAAGCAGTTCCAGCACTTTTTGTTTGAAGTCACCTTGCACGATGATTTCTCCGTCTTTGGCACTTCCGCCTACGCCGCACTTGCTTTTCAGTAACTTTCCCAGTTCCTTCAGTGCGTCGTCCGTGCCGACGAAGCCGGTGACGAGGGTAACTACTTTGCCACCCCGGTTCTTGCGGTCCAGTTGCACACGCAGGCGTTGCTGTGCTGCCGGCAGAGTGGTTTGTTCTTCGTCGTTTTCCTTCTCGTAACCATAATCCGGGTTAGTAGAGTACACTATATTCAGCCGGTCTTTCCAATCATTATTCTTCATATTCTTTCTGTTTTGGGGAATCAAAAGTAATGTTTTGCCGGGAATCTTGCAATCTTTTGATACTTTTGTCGTCTAATAAGCAAGCTAACGCAACATTTAACTGTAAAAAGCATGAAGAGATTTATCTGGCTATTCCTTTTGAACTTCACAACGATTCTGTCTTTTGCACAAACTTTCAAGGGCTCTGTGGTCGATGATGCCGGTAATCCGGTTCCCTATGCCGCCCTTTATCTGCGCGAAACTAAATCCGGTTTTACCACCGATGAGCATGGCCGTTTTCAGACCAAGCTGCCTGCCGGACAATATACCTGCGATGTGTCTTCTTTGGGCTTTATCTCCCAAAGCTTTTCTTTCCGTATGCCGGGGCACGATTATGAGAAGAACATCACTCTGGCCGAGCGCGTCTATTCCTTGCCGGAAGTCAATGTTGTGAAAGGGGGCGAAGATCCTGCCTACGCCGTGATGCGCAAGGCCATAGCCCGCGCCTCTTACTATCGTACCCTGGTGAAAGGTTTCACCGCAGGCACCTATCTGAAAGGTACGGGAAAAGGAACATCCATCCCCGCGATACTGAAGCTATCCAAAGAGGTACGGAAAGAGTCGAAAGAACTGCTTGGCAAGCTCTTCCTGCTGGAAGAACAGCAGGTGGTGACCTTCAAAGCCCCGAACGTTTGGAGCAAGCGGGTTTTGGCTTCCAAGAACTCCTTCCCGGAAGAGTTCCAGGTAGACATGGGGCTAACTACGGTCAATTTCTATACACCGGAGGTTTTCGGTAAAGTTTCCCCGCTGAACAAGAAAGCCTTTTCTTACTACCGCTTCAGGTTGGATGGCTATTTCATGGAGAACGGGCGGATGGTCAACAAGATACGTGTCATTCCCAGACGGGCGGATGCCCGCTTGATGGAGGGCGATTTGTTCATTGTGGAAGACTTGTGGTGCGTGTCCGCCATCGACATCAGTGTTCGTGGCAGTGGGATGGAGGCAAAGGTGAAGGTCATCTGCAAAGAAGTGCAGCCGGAAGTTTTCCTGCCGGTGTCTACCACAATGTCCGTTTCTATCGATGTGATGGGCTTTAAGGCGGAGGCATCCTACCTGGCAGCCGTGCACTATACCGATATAAAGACGGATGCGAATATAAAGACAGATGCGAAGCAAACGGCGAAAACCACCGCACCGGCAAAACCGGTAACCACCGATGCCGCATTGCCGAAGCAGCATAAGTACGAACGGCCTGCAAGACGGGTGCGCGAGAATACGCAGGTAGATTCGCTTGCCGATAAGAGAGACTCCCTTTACTGGGATACGGTGCGCAGCGTGCCCTTGCGGCAGGAAGAGTTTCAAAGCTACCAGTACAAGGAGGTGAAGATACAGCAGCAAGATTCCCTGGGGCAGATTAACCCTCGCAAATCGGGCAGTGCAGGCGATGCACTGAATGCCTTTCTGTTTGGAAAGACGTTCACTACCAGCAATAAAAAGGCATGGCTCACTTTATCGAATCTTTCTTCCTATATCCCCGAATACAACTTTGTCGACGGCTTCTGGTTGGGGGCGAAGTTGAAGATGGGCATCGACCTGTCCCGGTCCTCATCCCTTCGTTTCACTCCTTCCGTCTACTACACCACCGCCCGCAAGGAATGGGTGGGGCAGGGGGAATTGACCTTGGACTACGCTCCCCGGCGTTTGGGCCGTTTGTCATTTGCAGGTGGCACTACATCTGCCGACTATAACGGCGAGAGTGGTGAGTCACGCCTGATAAATGCCTTCTCCAGTGCGTTGTTTGGTCATAATCATGTGAAGTTCTACAAGAACACTTTCCTCACTGCCGACCACGCGATAGAGCCCCTCAACGGATTGTTCTTTTCCACCTCTCTCTCTTGGCAGCGCCGTAGCATGCTGGATAACCGCATCCACCATAGCTGGTTCAAGAGAGATGCCGAGCCGAACCTGCCGGAAAACAAGTCTTTCCGCCCGATGCCCGGGAATGATTTGCTGAAGGCTTCCTTCGGCTTGGAGTACACCCCGGCACATTATTACCATATGTCCGGTGGCAAGAAAGTGTATGAAGATTCCCGTTATCCTACTTTTGCCTTGAAGTACGACCGCGCCTTCCCCGTGGACGGCAGCCGCTACCTCACTTCTTATCACCTGATGCAGTTCTCTACCAGGCAGAAGGTGGAATTCGGTATGTTCAACTACCTGCTGTGGTCGGTCAATGCCGGCACGTTCTGGAATGCAAAGAACCTGCAATTCCCCGACTTCAAGCACATTGCCTCTACCGATCTTTGGGTGACGGAGCGCATGTTCAATACCGGCTTCAACCTGCTCAATAACTATGCCCTGTCCACCGATACCCGTTGGGCGCAGGCCAATGTTTCCTGGTACACCCCGTATCTGCTGCTGAAGCAGCTCCCTTTCCTATCGGGCAAGCTCTTCGACGAAGCATTGCACCTCCGCTCCATAGCCTTGTACAAACAGCGTCCCTACACCGAACTGGGCTATTCGGCAGGCCTCTCGGACGTGGCGCGTATCGGTGTATTTGTGGGTTTCGATGGCTTGAAGTACCATTCGGTAGGAGTTTCCCTTAGCCTGCCTTTGTTGCATTCTGTTTCCCGATAGCGCTTTTGTAGAATTTATGTTAAGCTTTTATTCCATCCATGTGTCGGATTAGAAAAAAAACAGTATTTTTGCCAATCCCAATAACGAGAACTTAAATAAAAGACTATGAGCAGTTCGTTACAGAATAAAGAAACCATGAAGGTGCCGGAACCCACCTTGCGCCGACTTCCGTGGTACCTTTCTAATGTAAAGTTGCTGAAGCAGAAAGGCGAGCGCTTCGTATCGTCCACGCAGATATCCAAGGAAATCAATATCGATGCTTCGCAGATAGCCAAAGACCTGTCGTATGTCAATATTTCGGGCCGCACGCGCGTGGGTTATGAAGTAGATACGCTGATAGCCGTGCTGGAAGACTTCCTGGGATTTACCAATATACATAAAGCTTTTCTATTCGGCGTCGGAAGCCTGGGCGGTGCCCTGCTGCGCGACTCCGGCTTGAGCCATTTCGGCCTGGAGATTGTGGCGGCGTTCGACGTCAACCCGGAACTGGTGGGCACTACGCTGAACGGCATTCCCATCTATCACTCCGACGACTTCCGGCAGAAGATGAAGGAGTACAACGTCAACATCGGCGTGCTGACGGTGCCCATCGAGATAGCCCAGCAGATAACGAACACCATGGTGGAAGGCGGTATCAAGGCCGTTTGGAACTTTACCCCGTTCCGTATCCGCGTGCCGGAGAATATCGTTGTTCAGAATACTTCCCTATATGCCCACCTGGCAGTGATGTTTAACAGATTGAACTTTAACGAAATCAAGTAATGAAGATTATTGCCGTAGGAATGAACTATGCCCTGCACAATCAGGAAATGAAACATACGCAGGAGAACCTGGAACCGGTCATCTTTATGAAGCCCGACTCGGCTCTGCTCAAGGATGGAAAACCTTTCTTTATTCCCGACTTCTCCAACGAAGTGCATTATGAAACAGAAGTGGTGGTACGCATTTGCCGCCTGGGCAAGAACATTGCGCCACGCTTTGCACGCCGCTACTACGATGCAGTGACGGTGGGCATCGACTTCACCGCACGCGACCTGCAACGCCGTTTCCGCGAGGCGGGCAATCCGTGGGAACTTTCCAAGGGATTCGACAATTCTGCGGCTATCGGCACGTTCATCCCCCTGGAACAGGTTGGCGGCGATGTGCAGAACCTGGACTTCCGCCTGACGATTGATGAAAAGGAAATGCAACACAGCAATACTTCGAATATGCTCTTCAAGGTAGATGATATCATTGCTTACGTCAGCCGCTTCATGACGTTGAAAATCGGTGACTTGCTGTTTACGGGTACGCCTGCGGGGGTAGGGCCTGTCAGCATAGGACAGCATCTGCAAGGCTATCTGGGCGAGGAGAAGGTGCTCGACTTCCACATTAGATAAAGATAAGACAATATGAAGATACGCGTAGGTTTCGGCTTCGACGTCCACCAATTGGTGGAGGGGCGTGAGCTTTGGTTAGGTGGCATTCGCCTGGAACACGAGAAAGGTTTGCTGGGGCATTCGGATGCGGATGTGCTCATTCATACCATCTGCGATGCGCTGCTGGGTGCGGCGAATATGCGCGACATCGGTTATCACTTCCCCGATACGGCAGGCGAGTTCAAGAACATTGACAGCAAGATTCTGCTGAAGAAAACTATAGAACTTATTGCGACTAAAGGTTATTCCGTCGGTAATATCGACGCTACCGTCTGTGCCGAGCGTCCCAAGCTGAAAGCGCATATCCCGGAAATGCAGCGCACGCTTGCTGCTGTGATGGGAATTGACGAGGATGATATCTCCATTAAAGCTACTACCACGGAGAAGCTGGGCTTCACCGGCAGGGAAGAGGGGATATCGGCGTATGCGACGGTACTGATAATAGCGGAGTAAACTGACTACTTTTAAAAACAACCATAGTATGAAACAATTTTCATCAACCCTTTGCATGGCACTCCTGTCTGCCCTTTTCTGCCGCGCGCAGGTATCTCCTTTGCAGTTCAACAAGAACAGGGAGTTTAAAATCGTCCAGTTCACAGACGTTCATTTCAAGTATGGCAATCCGGCTTCGGACATAGCCTTGAAGCGCATCGGTGAAGTGCTCGATGCCGAACGCCCGGACTTGGTCGTCTTTACGGGCGACATCGTATATGCCGCGCCCGCCGATACAGCGATGCGCACCGTGCTCTCCTGTGCTGCGGACCGCAAGCTCCCCTTCGTCGTAACCTTCGGCAACCACGACAACGAGCAAGGAAAAACGCGTGCCGAACTCTACGACGTCATCCGCTCCATACCTTTCAACATCCAGCCCGACCGCGGCGGAGTAGAATCTCCCGACTATATCCTCACCCTGAAGTCCTCGGATGGTAAGAAAGATGCCGCCCTGCTCTATTGCCTCGACTCCCATTCCTACTCCAAACTCCCCGATGTGAAGGGCTACGACTGGCTCACCTTCGACCAAGTGAACTGGTATCGCCAACAAAGCGCCGCCCACACGGCAAAGAATGGCGGTCAGCCCCTGCCTGCCTTGGCCTTCTTCCACATCCCGCTGCCGGAATATAACGAAGCCGCCGCCGATGAAGATGCCACTCTGATAGGCACCCGCATGGAGAAGGCTTGCGCCCCGGTACTGAATACAGGCATGTTCACCGCCATGAAAGAAGCCGGCGACGTGATGGGTATCTTCGTCGGACACGACCACGACAACGATTACTCCGTCATGTGGCGAGGCATCCTCCTGGCCTACGGCCGCTTCACCGGTGGAAATACCGAATACAATCATCTGCCCAACGGCGCCCGCATCATCCTGATGAAAGAAGGTGCCCGTAGCTTTGACACCTGGATTCGGTTGAAAGGCGGCGAGATTGTCAACAGGACGGTATATCCCGACAGCTACGTCAAGGACGACTGGACTGCCCGCCCATTGGTAACGGAATAACGGAAATTCCTTCTTCTCTTCTGCCGCGCACTATTATTGTTGCGGCAGAAGAGCGGTTTACTGCGCAAAATTATTAATTTTGTAAGCAGTAAACGAATATAAGTTATGGATAAGATTAAAACCGGATTAGCTGCTTACGGAATGTCGGGACGCGTATTCCACGCACCCTTCATCTTCACCAACCCCCATTTTGAATTGACTGCCATCACGGAGCGCAGCAAAGAACTCTCTCGCGAAAGATACCCCGATGCCCGCATTGTCCGCAGTTTCGACGAACTGATAGGACAGAACGAACTGGACTTGATTGTAATCAATACCCCGGACAATACGCACTATGAATATGCCCGCCGCGCCCTCGAAGCCGGTAAGCACGTCATCGTGGAGAAACCTTTCACCACTACCGTGGAAGAAGCCGAAGAACTGGTAGCCCTTGCCGATGCGAAAGGACTGACGCTAAGCGTCTACCAGAACCGCCGGTGGGACTGCGACTTCCTGACAGTGAAGGACATCCTTGCCAAAGGCTTGCTGGGACATCTGGCAGAATACGAATCCACCTTCCCCCGCTACCGCAACTTCATCAAACCCAATACCTGGAAAGAAACAGGCACCAACGGCGGCGGACTGACTTATAACCTCGGCGCCCACGTCATAGACCAGGCCGTGCAACTCTTCGGCATGCCCGAAGCCGTGTTCGCCGATATTGCTACCATGCGCCAGGGCGGCAAAGTAGACGATTATTTCATCATCCACCTGCTGAAACCCTCGAAAGCACCGGAAGTAAGGATAACCCTGAAAAGCAGTTACCTGATGTGCGAACACGAACCCCGCTTCGTGCTCCACGGCCGCGAAGGCTCCTATGTGAAGTATGGCCTCGACCCCCAGGAAGCTGCCCTGGTCGATGGCGCTATGCCCGATACCCCGCATTGGGGCGAAGAAGACCCGTCCCACTGGGGGCTGCTCCATACGGAAAAAGACGGCAAAGTGGTGCGCCAACCGTATCCGAGTCTCCCCGGCGACTATGCAGCCTTTTACGAAAATATCTACCGGCACATCCGCCAGGGAGCACCCTTGCAGAGCGATGCCCGCGAAGTAATCGGCGTCATCCGCCTGATAGAAGCAGCATGGGAGAGTAGCCGGACGCAGAGTGTGGTCCGTGTCTGAACAATTATCAGATCGTAATTCGTGGTTTATGCCAGCTTGACGTAAGCCAGCCGCGTGTACTTCACGCTTCCTATCATATAGGTGCGCGCTACGCGTGCCGATGCGATATTCACCGTTTCACCTACTTCGTAGGCATGTTCCACGGCAGGCAGTTGACAGGAGTTTCTGCTTGCCGTGCGTGCATTCACCCGGAAGGTAACAAGATTCCCGACGGAGTCCTTCAGCTTCAATACCTGCCGGACGTAGAAGTAGGGCGTCGTTCCCTTGACCTGGGTTTTATAAGGATTGTCCTCTATCCGCACACTGATAACGGTCAGCGTCAGGTTTTCCAGCTTGTCTCCCTCTTTCCCCAGGAAGCGGTTGCCGTTGCTTGGCTGGTGCGTTTTCCGCCGTTGGATGTCCAGATGGACCGAATGGTAAATCTTCGCAATCAGCATGAAACGCTCTTGTTTGGGAATCCGGGGCTCGAACTTGAAAGCTATCCACGTGAGGTAGGCGGGGTCTATGCGGAGAATCTCGTGCAGGAAGTGTCCGCGGTACTTACCGAAGGAAATGAGGTCGTCACCGTTGCTTTGCATCCTCTTGGCGTTGTATTCCACCAGCATCAGCCGGCGGGTAGAGTAGAAGCAGAGCGTGCTTGCCATCCGCAATGTTTCCTGGATGTCGGTGGAGAGGTCGCAGATGTAGAAGATGGACTGCCGTTCGGGTAGGGGAGAATAAATCCATAAGGTGTACCGGGGATGTTCCGGCCGTGGCAACGCAATAAGATAAGTACCTTCCTCCTTGAAGGAGGCCCTTCCCTCGTTGTATGCGTTTAGTTTACTATACAACAAGTCTTGTTCTGCCTGGGATATACCCGGAATGGTCAGATTAGCCATGCCTTGAATTTAGTTTCCTCAAATATACGTTTTTTGAGGCTTAAATTCAAGCTTTCCGGCGGAAATCTTTGCGTGTCGATACGAAATATTGGTTAAAGACGATGCCCGATACGATGAGTGCCAGTCCGGCATAAGTAGTTGCTACGATCCGCTCGTTCAGTATGATGGCGATGAAAAATAGCGATAGGAACGGGGCAAGGTAGCACAGTTGGTTTATCAGCGCAGGGTTGGACGTTTTCCGTATCGCCAGCCCGAAGCAGAGGAAGGAAATTCCCATCTCGAAGCAACCCACGTACACGCCTGCCAGCACACCCGGCAAGGTAGAAAGATGCACATCCGTTCCGAAGGTGCCTGCCAGCAGATAGACCGTGCCGAACAGGAAACTCATGAAAAGCGTGACGCTGCTGTCTATCTTGTCTTTCAGTTTATTGTTTACAATCCAGTAGGACGCCCAGAGCAGGGCACTCAGTGCCGCCAGCAGCAGTCCGAAGAGGGAGAGACCGCCGTCGCCTATGCTGCCGCTTCCGATGGAAATCAGCGCTACCCCGCCGAGGGACAGGAACATGCCGATGTATTTCTTGGGCGGTATGGGCTGGTGGGCAAACAAAGCCAGCAGCACCAGCAGCACAATGGGCCAGGCATAGTTGATAGGTTGGGCCACTTGCGCCGGCAGCAGTGCGTAGGCTTTAAAAAGTACGAGGTAATATGCCACCGGGTTCAGCAATCCCAGGAAGGCAAAGAGCCCCCACTGCCGGGGTGTGAGCCGGGCTATCAGTTTCCACTTCTTCTGAAAGGTCATCAGAAGGGTGAATATCAGTAAGGTGGTGCAACTGGCTATCAGCAGCATCTCATAATGAGTGAGGTACGTCAAGGCTATCTTGAAGGAGGTAGCCACCGTAGACCAGCTAAGCACTGCTATGCAGGCATATATTATGGCTTTTGTATCGTCTTTCATACTATTGCTTCCTTAATTAAAGAGGGGGCAAAGTTAGTGGAAATACGTATAAAACGATACTTTTCTGAAAGGAAATATTTACAATGTCACTTTTAGAAGCGTACCATCAGCTCCAATACTATCTTATCTTGTTCCGATTCCTTGGCGATGCTGTTCTTGGCGTAGAAGTATTTCTCGTAATTCAGTCGCAAGTCTGTGCGGAAAGCTTTGCTGAGGCTGAAGGTGATGCCGCTTGTGAGGCGCTGGCGCTTGTAGTCGGTGATGATCAGTTCGCCGGCTTCGTTGGTGGCTTTGGCGTCGCTCTGGTCGGTCATCATATCGTAGCGCACCAGGAAGGACATCTTGTTGAAAACCTTTCGCAGCGGCAGGTCGTAGTTGATGAAGGTGTTTACGGCTTGCACGTCGCCGAAGGCATCATCGGAATAGAGCTTATACAAGTATTCCCCCTCGATGTGGAAACGGTTGAACTCGTAGTAAGCGCCGATGTCATACGACTGCATCCGCACTTCTTCCGGTTTGATGCTCTGTACACTCAGCGTCAGGTTCAGCCCTTTGGTGAAGAGGAACTGGGCTTTGGCGGAGTAGTTCACCTCTTTGTGCCATTTCTTTTGGTCGGTCAGTCCCGAACCGTTGAAAAGTCCGCCTTCTACGGTGATGGGCATATCGGTATCGAAAGTATATCCTACAGTGAAACCCACGTCGCGCACATTTCCCACTTGCTTGGCAATGAACGAACGGTTGGGGAAATATTGTTGGTGCGGTGAACGGTGGGCATCGATGGTGAAGGGTACGCGCATCTGTCCGGCAGTCAGCGTCAAACCTTTGGTGGGGAAAAGTCGGGTGTAGGCATCCAGCATCTTGATTTGTCCTTCGTCCGAGAGGTCGATTTCGGCCTTATAAGCTACGGTTGGCAACACATTTCCCGTGAAACTGACACGGGCGTTGCGCACTTCAAAACGTCCTGCGCCCATGGTGGTCTGATATTCGTACTTGGAACGGATGGTTCCGTGAATTTCCGGCATGTAGTCTTTGATTTCCAATGCCTCTTTATCTACTATCTTTCCATCTTCGTTGCTGTAAGGTTGCTCTTGGGCATTTACAGCCAGTGGCAGTAATGCGATGAGCATTATCAGTGCGCTTTTCTTCATAATTCCTTGTTCTCGATTAATTTATCGGCTGCAAAGGTCGGGCATATATGTTATGCTTTTATGTCATATATATTGCATTACTGTTACAAAAGTCCTATTCTTGCCTTCTCGAATAGGGGTATCGTTTTAATCATTTACGGTTCGATTTTGTTGCAAGCCTATTATAAACTGTTGATTATTAGCTATGTGTCGCTTCAGGGATAAACACCCTAAGCTGGGAAATCAATAAAATAGTTCTATCTTTGAAAGAAAATATCCGAGAAGAACAACGTAATCAATAAAATGCTGATGCTTATGAAGAAACACTTGCTTTTGGCCGGAATGGCTTTGGTGTTGGGCGGCGTGTCTGTGCTTGCCCAGGAAATACAGCCCGTAGAGGCTGTGCCTTACGAATGGAAAAATGTACCGGTAGTAGGGGGAGGTTTTGTAGATGGTATCGTCTTTCATCCTACCGCTCCCGGTGTGCGCTATTGCCGCACGGATATGGGCGGCGCTTACCGCTGGGATGCCTCTGCCGAGTGCTGGATTCCCTTGCTGGACTGGATTCGCCTGGACGAAAGCAACCTGCAAGGAGTAGAGAGCATCGCCATCGACCCGCAGAATCCCGACAACGTGTACCTGGCTTGCGGAACCTATACCAGCAGCGCCAACGGCGCCATACTCTATTCTTATGACGGCGGTAAGAACTTTACCCGCGTAGACATCCCCTTCACCATGGGCGGCAACGAAAACGGTCGAGGCAATGGCGAACGCATGATGGTGGACCCGCAGAACGGGAACATCATCTATATGGGCACCCGCCTGCATGGCCTGTGGCGTAGCACGGACAAAGGACAAAGCTGGGCGCGGGTCGCTTCCTTTCCCGACGTCACCGAGGCATTCAACCCTGCCGACCGCGCCAGTTGGGGAAACCGCGGCAGCGGCATCATCAGCGTGGTTTATGATGCGCAGGGCGGCGGCGACGCACGTGGCACGCGCGACATCTACGTAGCCGTTTCGTTGATGGACAGAGACAATCTTTTTGTGAGCCACGATTACGGCAACAGTTGGCAACCGGTAGAAGGGCAGCCCACGCAATATCGCCCCACCCACATGATTCTGTCCGGTGACCGGCAGTTGGTCGTGACCTACGGCGACACCCCCGGACCGAGCCAGATGGCGGACGGCGGTGTATGGAAATACGAACCCGCAAAGAACAAATGGACGGATATTTCGCCTGTCAAGCTGAAGGCGGGCGAGAAAGCCGGCTTCGGCTATGCTGCCGTGTCCATAGACGTCAATAACCCCAAACACATGATTGTCAGCACCCACAGCCTGGGCGGCAAGCATGGCTATGACAGCGATGAGATGTTCCGCTCCACCGACGGCGGCAAGCGCTGGAAACCGATCTTCAAGACCGGATACGAGTACGACTACTCCAAAGCTCCTTATGTAAAGGTAGCGCCCCTGCACTGGATGTTCGATATTGAAATAGATCCTGCCAACGCAGAACATGCCATCTTCACCACCGGTTTCGGCGGATGGGAGACGTTCAATCTCTCCGCCGTAGAGCGCCGGGAGCCGGTGAAATGGAGCATCATGTCGCAGGGCATCGAAGAAACCGTTCCCCTCGAACTCTATGCTCCCGAAAAAGGTGCACGCCTCATTTCCGGTATCGGCGATTATGGCGGCTTCACCCACTTCGACCTGAACGCTCCCGACCCGCTGGGCAGCCACGGCAAGCCCCACTTCGGAAATACGAACGGTGTGACCGGTGCCTGGTTGCAACAGAATCTGATAGTCAGAGTCGGCACCTTGTTCGGCCATCAGCCGGGCGGGCTCACCATCTCTTACTCGGAAGACGGCGGAAAGACTTGGGCGCAGTGTGCCTCTCTCCCCGTGGATAAAGCCCGCAACGGACATATCGCCGTATCCGCCGACGGCGCTTCCTGGATTTGGACGCCCGATCGATCGGATGCCTACCTCACCTGCGACAAAGGAACCACCTGGCAACCCTGCCAGGGCTTACCCAAGGACATCCGTACCATTGCCGACAAGATGAACCCCCGACGTTTCTATGCCGTAGATGCCGTCAACGAAATCTTGTACAGCAGCGAAGACGGTGGCGCCACCTTCCGTGCCGACACCCTGAACCTGACCGTGAAGCGCATGATGCGACGCGGCAATGCCGCCCCCATGAACCGGGGCGACCAGCGCGGCGGACAAGACCGCATCTACTCCACTCCCGGCTTTGAGAAGGATTTGTGGATTGCCGCCTACGACGGTCTTTATCATTCCACCGCCCGGTCGGGCTTCGACTTCAAGGCTTTGGATAAAGTCCGCACCATCTATGCCTTCGGCTTCGGCAAGGCAAAGCCGGGCAGCAACTATCCCACCTTATATATAATAGGAGTCATCAACGGCCAATACGGTTTCTTCCGCTCCGATGATGCCGCCACTTCCTGGGTACGCATCAACGACGATGCCCACCAATACGGGCTGGTGCTGCATATCTGCGGAGATATGCAGGAGTATGGCCGCGTATATATCGGCACGCATGGGCGCGGCATTGTGACGGGGGTGCCTGCCGCACGATGATTGGTTTCTGTGGTGCCTGAGGGAAGATATTCTTTCCTGCTTTGAAAGATATCTTGCCCGCAAGGAAAACTTGGAATAAAGCCTTTATTCGTACGAATAAAGGCTTTATTCTTATAAATATAATCTTTATTCCTAAGAATAAAGCTTTTATTCTAAGATTACCTTGCATGGAAAGCAACTTCTCCCTTCTGTTATAGCAAGTTAGGATCGTTGGCTTAGAATATTTATTCTGTACTGCCCTGAAAGGGCTCAATTATATAGCGTAGGGCATCGCCCTACGTAAAAGGGCACACACGACATAAGCCCTGAAAGGGCGGAACTGTATGCGTGGTTATGCCCTTTCAGGGCGCAAATTCAGAGAATCGTTTTTACGTAGGGCGATGCCCTACGCTATATAATTGAGCCCTTTCAGGGCAGCTCGCTAAAAAGACAAAACAGATTCTTAAAAAGGTTTGCTTTTTCTATATCTTCTCCCCGAAAACTTGTATTTTTGCAGGCTAACGATAACTTTTTGATATGAATGCACCCGAAAAGCGAGTATTGGTAGGCATGAGTGGCGGTATAGACAGTACTGCTACGTGCCTGATGTTGAAGGAGCAAGGCTATGAGATAGTCGGGCTCACGATGTGGGTATGGGGAGACAAACCGCTGGAAGCCAGGCAACTTGCCGGGAGCATGGGCATTGAACATTATATTGCCGATGAGCGTGAAGCCTTTCGTAAAGTAATCGTTCAGAACTTTATTGACGAATACCGCCAGGGGCGGACACCCAATCCTTGTGTGATGTGCAACCCGCTGTTCAAATTCCGTATTTTGACGGAATGGGCGGACCGGTTGCAATGTAAGTATATTGCAACGGGACATTATACACGGCTCGAAGAACGGAATGGCAAAATATATATCATTGCCGGAGACGACGACCGGAAAGACCAGTCTTATTTCCTTTGGCGGCTGGGACAGGACGTGTTGAGGCGTTGCATCTTCCCTTTGGGTACTTATACCAAAGTGCAGGTGCGCGAGTATCTGCGCGATAAAGGATACACCGTGAAGGCGGAAGAGGGGGAAAGTATGGAAGTCTGCTTCATCAAGGGAGATTACCGGGACTTCTTGCGCGAACACTCGCCGGAGATAGACCGGGAGATAGGGCCGGGATGGTTTGTCAACTCCGAAGGAGTGAAGCTGGGTGAGCACAAAGGCTTTCCTTATTATACCATCGGGCAGCGCAAAGGGCTGGAAATAGCTTTGGGCAAACCTGCATACGTACTGAAAATCAATCCGCAGAAGAATACCGTGATGCTGGGCGATGCCGAGCAGTTGCTCACAGAGTATATGCTGGCAGAGCAGGAAAAACTGGTGGATGAAAAAGAATTCTTTGAAAGCAGCGAACTTACCGTGCGCATCCGCTATCGTAGCCGGCCGATTCCATGTACGGTGAAACGCCTGGAAGACGGGCGCTTGCTGGTGCATTTCCAAACGGAAGCATCTGCCATCGCTCCGGGACAATCGGCGGTGTTCTACATCGGCAGGCGGGTCGTGGGCGGCTCGTTCATTGCTTCGCAACGGGGAATAGGAATGTACTTGGAGAATTAATAGAGAATTGAGAAATAAATGATGAAGAAACTGATTTTTCTTTTAGGCTTTGCTTTGATGGCAGTCGGGGCAAAGGCACAACAAGACACTTTGAAGTATCGTATCAGTCTTAAGGATAAGGCTGCTACAACGTATTCACTCAAGCATCCGGAGGCTTTCCTGTCTGCGAAGGCCATTGCGCGCCGTCAGAAACAGAATCTGCC
>JAUUPT010000002.1 GCA_030843315.1 Bacteroidaceae bacterium
GTTGCGTACTTCTACGCGTCCGACAAGGGGATGATGCTTCGGTCTCTGGTTCAACCAACTCTCTATTTCATGCTGTATCTGTGGAGTAGGTTCCTGTTTCCGGTTTATCAGGTCGTAATACATATTGCCGAATACAGTATATATGGAGGTGGTACTTGCACATAAGTAGGCCTTTTGGCGGATTTTATCGTATGCTTCTTTAAATCCTCCTTTTGCCATAATGGTGATGGCGAACAAGAGGATGCAGAAACCTAAAGCACCTTCATAATAGATATGTGAAGTCTTTTTGGAGGAGTGCCTGTAGTGCAGATAAAGAGGAATGCTGGCAAGGGTAGAGAGAGGAAAAAGAATATCACACCAGCGGAAGGAATCATAGACGCTTCCGGTGAAATCGGCAAGATTTCCTGATAACGTATAGCTATTGAGCGGTATGGCAGTATAATAGGTTCGGAAATACATTAAGTTCACCACCAGCAGTATGTCCAGCAGGAACATGATGAGGACTTCCGTCTTCCAAAGATGGAAGAACTTATAAGGTATCAGCAGTATGAGGGTAGCAATTATCTTAGTAGCATAAAATTCAATGGTAGAGAATGAGGCGAACGTAGTTGGTATACTCCAAATGATGTCAAATAACAAGAATTTGAGGAAAATGGTGATTCCGAACAAAAGAGCCGCCTTATCTGTTGCTTTATGCTGGTTACCAGAGCAATGAAAAAGGTTCCTTATCATAAAATACTTATCTTTAATTGGGGTGCAAAGATAGATATTTTGAGTGACAAAGTGCTGCAAAACCATGGCTTTTCTGCATAATTTTGATAAAAGTCATTTTTTTTTCTGCATTCATGCAGTATATCATGATTTCTTGTATTTACTTTGCAGACGTTTAAAGCAAAGACATAGGGCAGCTATCTATTTTTAGACTAAGATTTAACGATTTATTCTATTGGTAATATGGTAACGCTTGCTGTTACTGTAATATTTTGAGATTTATGGAGAAGCATTATTTATTTTTCGTTTCAGTTGCATATTCTTACCCTATCCTTCGTCCGCTTCAGGATGAAATTCGGCGTAGAGGTGACGAAGTTGCGTGGTTCATTGAGCCAGATTGCCCGGTTTTGTTAGAGAAGAACGAAAAGTGGCTACAGTCCGTACAAGCAGTGATGGACTATCAGCCGATTGCTGTTTTCGCTCCCGGTAACTATATTTACGATTTCTTTCCCGGCGTGAAAGTTTCTCTCTTTCACGGCTACCCTATCAATAAGCGTGGTGATGAAAAGGACGACCATTTCTCTGTTCGTGGTTGGTTCGACGTCTATTGTACGCAAGGATCAACCAGCACTATACCTTTCAAGGAGCTGGAGCGGAAATATGGTTTCTTTAAAGTATACGAAACAGGATGGTGCAAGGCGGATTCTTTTGTGAAAGAACGCAGCAAGCCTACCACCAATGCCCGTCCGGTAGTTCTGTACTCATCCACCTTTACCAAAGGAATAACCTCTGCCCCCTATCTGTTTGATACCGTCAAGCGCTTGGCTAAGGAGAAAGACTGGGACTGGATTATATCTTTCCACCCTAAGTTCAATGACCCGGCTACGCTCAAGAAATATAAGGCATTGGCTAAAGCATGTCCTAACGTCACTTTCCATGAAAGTGGTATTGTAGATGCAAACCTGCTGAACCGTGCAGATGTACTGTTGTCCGATGCTTCCTCCGTGATTGTAGAGTTCATGATGCTGGACAAACCGGTCGTGACTTATTGCAACACGACACCTGCCGGACATCTGCTGAATGTGACCGATGTGAATGCTGTTGAAGGAGCTATTGAAAAAGCAATCTCCCGACCAGAAGACTTGATGGAGCAGATTCGTGCGTACGTACACAAACATGAGGCGCATCTGGATGGAGAATCTTCCTCCCGTGTGCTGGATGCCGTGAATAACTACATTTGGTATTATCAGGGCAGAACCAGGATGAAACCATGGAACCTGGTACGGAAATTTAAACTAAGATGGAAGATTGGTTACCCTCTGATGTCCACTTTGGGACTGTGGTAACCATCACACATAATAATGGGAAATACGGAAAATTTGCCTTTGATAAGCATTATAGTACCGGTCTATAATGTAAAAAACTACATAGACAAATGTCTGGATTCAATCTGTGGACAGACTTACAGGAATCTGGAAATAATCGTGGTAGACGATGGGTCTACTGACGGTTCGGGGGAATTGTGCGATACCTATGCCCGGAAAGACAGAAGAATAAAAGTGATTCACCGCGAGAACGGAGGTTTGAGCGCAGCCCGGAATGAAGGGCTTGATATTGCAACGGGAGAATATATCGGATTTGTGGATAGTGACGACTGGATAGATCGTGACATGTATCAGTTCTTGTATGACCTGCTGGCTGCCCACAACGCAGACATCTCCGTTTGTTCGCATTACGTGGAAACTCCTCATAAAACAAAAATAAAATATGCATCGGATAAGGTTTTGGATTTATCAATGCCCGATGCTATCCGTCTTCTGGTCGAAGACAATATAATCAGAAACTATGCTTGGGACAAACTTTATAAAAGAAGTTTGTTTGATAACGGACTGAGATTCCCGCAGAATCGTTGGTTCGAGGATTTGGCTATCATGTACCGGGTATTCTACTGTACCCGGAAAGTGGTAATGAAAGGTCATCCGAAATACCATTACATGGTGCGCACAGACAGTATAACGGGTAGTAGATATAACCCTGAAAAGGAATATCATATGTTCCAGGCTGTGTATGAACAAAATATCTTTATTCAGGAAAAGGGGATATGGGAAAAAACGCCTATCTTTGTCATCCAGCGCGGGGTGCATCTGATAGATCATATTATGCTTGTGCCTCCCTCTGCTGTTACCGAAAGAATAATAAAAGATGTGCTTGGGAAGATGCATCAGTACGATGGTATTGCAAGCCGGCAGCTTGGGATGGGTTATGCCATAAAGCGCTGGGCTATGTATCGCAATCTTGCAGCATATCGCTCGGTTTATCGTTTTGTCAGGTCAATATTTAAATCGAAAAGGCATCGTTTCTGAGGCAAGTCTCTCTGTCGTTGTGCTACTATGAATATGAATAATATGGAAATGTCTTCTTTGATAAGCATCATAATTCCCGTTTATAATGTGAAGGATTACTTGGAGAAATGCCTGCATTCCGTTTGTGGACAAACTTACAGGAATCTGGAAATAATTGTAGTAGACGATGGATCTACGGATGGTTCGGGAGAGATTTGTGATAGGTTTGCGCAAACTGACAGCCGGATAAAAGTAATTCATCAATTGAATAGTGGTCAAAGCTGTGCGCGGAATAAAGGCTTATCCATAGCTCAGGGCAAGTATATTGGATTTGTAGACAGTGACGACTGGGTAGAGCCTGATATGTACGAGTTCTTATGCCGCCTGTTAGAGGACAATGATGCGGATATTTCCGTCTGTGCACACTATATAGAAAGAACTGCAACGACCGAGGTGCGATACTCTTCCGGGATGCTGACTTCTTTCTCCGGCGCTGAAGCTGTCCGTGCTGTGATTGATGACAAGAGAGTTAGAAATTATCTGTGGGATAAATTATATAAGCGGGAGTTGTTTGATGAAATCCGATTTCCGGAAGGGCAGATATTCGAAGATATGGCAGTTTCGTACCGCATTCTTCATAAAGCACATCGAGTCGTGATGCAGGACTGTCCGAAGTACCACTATTTGCAACGCGAAGGAAGTACTACCTTGACTAAACAGTACGATTCCCGGAAAGATCATTTATGGTTCTTGCGAATGTACGAGCAGGCGAAGTTTGCCCAAGAAAATAATATTTGGGATGAGGTGCCTCGCTACGTGCATAAGAGCGGAATGCGTGTGCTCCGCAAGATGCTGTTGCTGCCGCCTTCCCCTTCAACCGATGCCATTATAGCCGATGTACTTGCTAAAATGCGGGAGTTCGGCTGCGTCGGGTGGCCGCAGGTGAAACTATGCCGGGCAATTTATCGTTCGGTGAAGTCGTTTTTTAAAGTGAAAGTATAATTAAGAGTCTGCTTAAAGAATATATGATGAGTGAAACCAATAAAGCAAGAGTCATTGCCTTTTATTTACCTCAATTCCATCCGATACCCGAAAATGACGAATGGTGGATGAAAGGCTTTACCGAATGGACTAACGTAGGTAAAGCACGTCCTTTATTTTCGGGGCACTACCAGCCCAAAGTTCCTGCCGATTTAGGATATTACGACTTGCGCGTTCCCGAAACCCGCAAGGCGCAGGCCGACATGGCACGGGCATACGGTGTAGAAGGTTTTTGCTATTGGCACTATTGGTTTGGTAACGGAAAGCGATTGTTGGAGCGCCCGTTCAACGAGGTACTGGCTTCCGGTGATCCTGATTTTCCTTTCTGTCTGGCATGGGCCAATGAATCCTGGAAAGGTTTCTATCATGGCATTAAGGGTAAAGAAAATCTGATAACCCAGTTATATCCTGGTAAAGAAGATTATACGGCTCATTTCTATGAAGTGCTTCCAGCCTTTAAAGACCATCGATACATAACGGTAGACGGAAAACCGCTGTTTATGGTTTACCAGCCTTTCGACCATCCGGAAATGCGGGAGTTTATCGAACTATGGCGCGAACTGGCTGTGCAGAACGGGCTGAAAGGCATCTACTTCGTCGGGCAGACTTATCATGTGGGCACCGAACGGGAAAGAATCGAGGCTATGGGCTTCGATGCCATCAATGTTGTGCGGCTATTTGACTTTGAGAAAAAGGCAAGGCGTGCTTATAAATACGCCAAGTGGAAACACAAGTGGTTCCATTATCCCACAGTTATGGAATACCGCAAGGTAGCCTCTTTCTTTGTTGGAAATGAAGAATATGAAGAGCGCATCATACCTACTATTATCCCCAATTGGGATCATTCCCCGCGCTCCAAAAATAGAGCTTTGGTACTGAATCATGCTGAACCGGCTTATTTTGAGGAACACATGCAGCAAGTAATGGAACATATCGGGAACAAGCCTTCCGAACATCGCCTTGCTTTTGTAAAGTCCTGGAACGAATGGGCGGAAGGCAACTACCTGGAGCCTGATTTGCGGTATGGAACGCAGTATCTGGAAGTGATAAAGAAGAATGTTATGCAAAAGCCGGAATAAGTTTATGAGTACTCCTTTAGTTAGTGTAATAGTGCCCAGTTACAACTATGCCGAATATTTACCCTTACGCATAGACTCCATATTGAAGCAAAGTCTCAGTGACTTTGAACTGATATTATTGGATGATGCCTCGTCAGATGGCAGTGTGGAACTATTGCGAAAATATCAGCAGACGGACAATAGGATAAGCACTGTTGTTGTGAATGAGCAAAATTCCGGCAGCCCTTTTAAGCAATGGAAGAAAGGCTTGGAATTAGCGCGAGGAAAATACGTTTGGATTGCTGAGGGGGATGACTATGCAGATTCTAACTTTCTGGAAGTGACTGTATTGTTGCTGGAACAATATGGCGAAGCTGCCTATTGTTTTACAGGCTCTCATCTCGTAGATGAGTGTGGTCGCATACTTAACCGAGATATGGATCAGTGGATGAGCTGGCAACAAAACAATCCATTGGGCTTCAAATTATTCTCTGGCAAGAAATATGTATCGAAGAATCTGTATTGGAAGAACTATGTATATAATGCAAGTGGGGTACTCTTTCGGAGAGATATTGCATTGAAGTTGACCGATGAATGGGTGTCTATGCGCTACTGTGGTGACTGGTGGTTTTGGACTTTCATGGCTCTGCACGGAGATGTGATAGAAGTATATGAGCGGCTGAACTACTTCAGGCAGCACTCCGGAAGTGTGACCATTGGATCGAAGCAGAACGATGAGGCTTATGCTGCTTGTATGATGGAGTGCATGAATTTGACATGGAATATAGAGCAGCGTTGTTCCTTTTCCATCTATAAGCGTTGGCTCTGCTATGGTAACTACTATAAACAATTCAAGCGGAAAAAACTCGATGCGTCTGTCCGGCAACGTTTGTTCAGTGAAGTAGAGAGACGGTGCAGTATGGTAAGAGTGGCATACTGCCTGGCGAAAGTCAATAAGTTCTTTGGGGGATTGTTCCCTTGTTTAAACAGAATAAAGTCAGAAAGATTAAGTTAAAATAAAATCATTATGTTATCAATCATTATTTGTTCAATCTCACCTGAACGTTTGCAGCAGGTAAGCCAAAACATACAAGATACCATCGGTGTAGAATATGAAATTATAGCAATAGACAATCGTGAGAAGAAATGGCCGATAGCCCGGGCATATAATGAAGGTGCTCGCCAAGCCCGTTATCCTTTTCTCTTTTTTGTCCACGAAGACGTGAGGTTCCGTTCGCAAAACTGGGGAACTGTGATTGAAGAGAAACTGAAAGAACCGGATTGCGGTGTTATTGGTTTTGCCGGTAGTAAAATCAAACTGAAGTGTTATTCCAGCTGGCTGCAATATTATCGTTGGGTGTGTGCTTTCTATTACCAAGGGAGTGAAGAGGGGACTAAGTTTGAAGTATCGCATGTTGCTTTGGAGCGTCCTTTTGAGGAAGTTGTTGCTTTGGATGGGTTGGGAATGTTCGTCAGGAAGGAAGTATGGAACCAATATCCTTTTGATGAAGAGTTGCTGACCGGATTCCATTGTTATGATTTGGACTTCTCCATGCAGATAGCTGCAAGTAAGCAATATAAGAATTATGTCTGCTGTTCGTTGCAGGTGTTGATAGAGCATTTCTCGTCGGGAAGCTACAACCGGAGCTGGTATCAGGATACCATCCGAATGCACAAACAGAAATGGAACAAGATACTCCCTCTGAAAGTTGAAGGTGTTAAACTTGATAAGAAGAAAGAGAAATGGTATGAAGAACGTTACTTCTACTTCTTTGTCCGTGATTTGATAAAGGCTGGCTATCCTGAAAAGAAGACAGTTTTGAAGGATTTCCTCGCCTATCCTTTTTCATGGAAACACCTGGGACATTGTATCTCAATCCTATGTATGTATTCAAAATCTCATAAATAATAGTATAAACGGCTACAGATTAAAGAGTTTTCTTGTATCTTTGCCCCCTCATAATTCACCTAACTACAAGCAATGAAGGAATTCCTGCAACTGATGCGACGTTTTGTGTCGCCCTATAAACACTATATCGGCTGGGCAATCGTGCTCAATGTGTTATCTGCTGTATTCAACGTATTCTCATTCACTTTGTTGATTCCTATCCTGAACATCCTCTTCAAGACGGGAGACAATGCCCAAGTATACCAATTCATGGAGTGGGGCAGCGGTAGCCTGAAAACAGTGGCGGTGAACAACTTCTACTACTACGTCACTCAGATGATAGAAACACACGGGCCGACTATGACGCTGCTTTTCATGGGACTCTTCCTCGCCTTCATGACGATGCTGAAAACCTCTTGTTACTTTGGTTCTTCGGCGATAATGATTCCGCTTCGCACGGGCGTAGTGCGCGACATCCGTGTCATGGTCTATTCCAAAGTGATGCACCTGCCGTTGGGCTTCTTCTCCGAAGAGCGGAAAGGAGACATCATTGCCCGTATGAGTGGTGACGTAGGCGAAATAGAAAACTCCATCACCAGCTCGCTGGATATGCTGCTGAAGAACCCGATTCTGATTCTGCTTTATTTCTCCACATTGATTGTCACCAGTTGGCAGCTGACGCTGTTTACCATCGTGGTGTTGCCCTTCATGGGGTGGCTGATGGGGAAAGTCGGTAAGAAGCTGAAACGCAAATCACTGGAAGCACAAGCCAAGTGGAGCGACACCATGTCTCAACTGGAAGAAACGCTGGGCGGACTGCGCATCATCAAGGCTTTCATTGCCGAAGATAAGATGGTAGACCGGTTCAAGCAATGCAGTAACGAGCTGCGCGATGCAACCAATAAGGTAGCCATGCGCCAGGCGCTCGCCCATCCGATGAGTGAATTCCTCGGTACGCTGCTGATAGTACTGGTGCTTTGGTTCGGCGGTATGCTGATTTTGGGAGAATCTTCTTCTATCGAGGCATCCACGTTCATCTTCTACATGGTCATCCTGTATAGCATCATCAACCCGTTGAAAGACTTTGCAAAGGCAGGCTACAACATCCCGAAAGGTTTGGCATCTATGGAGCGTGTCGACAAGATATTGAAGGCAGACAACCCGATTAAGGAACCTGTCAATCCGGTGCCGCTGCACGGAATGAACGATAAGATTGAGTTCCGGGATTTGTCTTTCAGCTACGACGGAAAGCGGGAAGTGCTGAAGCACGTCAACATGACCGTGCCTAAGGGACATACCATTGCTTTGGTCGGCCAGTCCGGTTCCGGCAAGTCCACGCTGGTCGATTTGCTGCCGCGCTATCACGACGTGCAGCAGGGCGAAATCACCATCGACGGCGTCAATATCAAGAACTTCCGCATCCACGACCTGCGTGCGCTGATAGGAAACGTAAACCAGGAAGCCATCCTGTTCAATGATACTTTCTTCAACAATATCGCTTTCGGTGTAGACAATGCCACGATGGAGCAAGTAGTAGAGGCTGCCAAGATAGCCAATGCACACGACTTCATCATGGAGACCGAGAACGGTTACCAGACAAATATCGGCGACCGCGGCGGCAAGCTCTCCGGCGGCCAGCGCCAGCGCATCAGTATTGCCCGCGCCATCCTGAAGAACCCGCCTATCCTGATACTTGATGAGGCAACTTCGGCACTCGATACCGAGTCCGAGCGTCTGGTACAAGAAGCGCTGGAACGGTTGATGAAGACGCGTACCACTATTGCCATTGCCCACCGCCTTAGTACTATCAAGAACGCAGATGAAATCTGTGTGCTCTACGAAGGCGAGATTGTAGAACGCGGCAAACATGAAGAACTGCTGGAAAAGAACGGCTACTACAAAAGACTGAATGATATGCAATCGCTTTCCTGATAGCACGTCCCTCTCTCTGCGTTAAAGGGCCTATGTTTTACGAATGCATTACAGGCATAAGAACCGTTATATCTCGGCTTGTGGGAGAAGTTGAATAACCTGGATTTTAAGGGGGCGAATTCGACCCCCTTCTTCGATAGTTGTACCGATAGGGATACAATCATTATACGTACAAAGTTTCTATTCAGCTACTTATTTCCTGAAAGGATTTTATTCTTTATGATTATCTGCGCGGATAAATGATAATTTAGCGCAGCAAAGCCTTCCAGCCTTAGGCTATGCTGGTAAATCCCCATTTATCAACATATTTCCCCTCTTTTTTATCTCGCTTTACTTGTGTGTATGTTATTGATAGTCAGTATGCATATCCCCGTCACTGGGGAAGGTACTGCTCGGCACCGGAGAACACAGCGTTCGACACCGGGGAACATATCGCTCCGCACCGGGGGAGCACGCCGGGGAGAGAGGTTTTTCATCTTTTTTCAATCTTCTCTTGCTCCTTCCAAAAACAACGTTTACAGTTAGGATAATGTATGAACCGTCGCAATAGAGGTACTGGTGGTAGCAGCAGAATGAAGCAATGCTCCGTTGAAAATGGAGCTTTGCCTTATTGATTTTGCCGCTTTGTATGGTTCTTTTCTTCGTCCCCCAATTGCGGGCCGAAGGGTTTCCCACTGCGGGCTCTACGGTTTCCAATTGGGGGCTGAAGAGCCCGCAACTGCGAAACGAAATAAAGGATGAAGCATATTCGCATTATGTGCCGTTCATTCGGATATAAACGATGAGGTAAACGGGCATTATGCAATGGCATTTCGGGGGTAATCGAATTATTTCCGTCCGAAGTCAGCAGGCACTTCGCCCCACTGCTTGGTTTCCCACTTCAGGATGCGGGTGGTGTAGGTGTTTTCGCGCAGCCATTTCTCGGCGCGTTCTATCAGTAGGAAGAGTTCTTCGGTCTTAGGTTCGCGTGGTAATTTGGTCTTACACTTCTTCTGCCTTACCCAGTTGATGGCGTTCACGCTATCGCTGTAAATGGGCATATCGAAACCGCGTTGTTTCAGCAATGCAAGGCCATGGACGATGGCAAGGAATTCTCCGATATTGTTCGTGCCATATACCGGGCCGAAGTGGAAAATCTGTTGGCGGCTGGCAACGTGTACGCCCTGATACTCCATCGCTCCGGGATTTCCGCTGCACGCGGCATCTACGGCAAGACTGTTCTCTATGACGGCGGCAGGGAGGGGAGCGTCCGGATTCTTGGGCGCATTCGTATGGGAAGCGGCGGACCGCTTGATGTACTCGTACGGTGAAGAAGCAAAGGCCCTTTCCGCTTCCTCGCGCGTCTCAAACGACTTGTACTTCGCTCCTTCGTAGCCCTTGATTTGCAGCTGGCATTCCGTCCAGGATGTATAGATGCCCGGATTGACTCCTGCCCAAACGACGTAAAACTTCTCCTTCTTCATAACAGGCAACAAAGGTAAGAATATATTCTGCAAAACCGAACAACTTCTCCCCCTCACTTGTTCTTTCAATAGAGAAAACTATAAAATGAGAACAACATTATGAGAGAAAGACATATGAAAAGAACTTTTGAAGAGGCTATGGAACATCGCCGCACGTATTATTCCATCAGCAGTGACTCTCCGGTACTGGACGAGGAAGTGGTGCACGCCATCCGTGCGGCTGTGAAGCATGTGCCGTCGGCATTCAATTCGCAGACAACGCGCGTGGTGTTGCTGCTGGGCGACGAGCACCTGAAATTGTGGAGAATAGTGAAAGACCAACTGAGACCACTCGTTCCGGCAGAGCACTTCCACAAGACGGAAGAAAAGATAGACGGCTCCTTTGCCTGCGGACACGGAACGATTCTTTTCTTTGAAGACCATGCCATCGTGGCGAAGCTCGAAGAGCAGTTCCCTACGTACAAGCATAACTTTGCCACCTGGTCGCAGCAAACCTCTGCTATGCACCAGTTCGCCATCTGGACGATGCTCGAAGACCTGGGACTGGGAGCTTCGTTGCAGCACTACAACCCGCTGATTGACGAAGAAGTGCGCCGCACCTGGCACCTGCCTGAAACATGGGGGCTGGTGGCACAGATGCCTTTCGGCACGCCTACCGCCGAACCGGGCGAAAAGGAATTTGATGATTTGAGCGCACGTATCAAGATATTCCTTTAAACAGATAAAATATTTTGTTTACCTTTGCCTGCAAAGGTAAGCAGATATGATACGTATTTTCTTAATCGGCTACATGGGAGCCGGTAAAACAACTTTGGGAAAGGCTTTTGCCCGCGAATTGCATGTGCCGTTCATCGACTTGGACTGGTACATAGAAGAACGTTTTCACAAATCAATCAGTGAATTGTTCGCCGAGCGGGGAGAAGCCTCTTTTCGTGAACTGGAGCGGAAGATGCTGCACGAAGTGGGCGAGTTCGAGGATGTAGTCATCTCCACCGGCGGCGGCACGCCTTGCTTCTTCGACAACGTGGAGTATATGAACGGGCACGGGCAGACGGTATTCCTTGATGTGCATCCCGACGTACTTTTCCAGCGTCTGCGCATCGCTACGCAGAAGCGCCCCATCCTGCAAGGCAAGACGGACGACGAACTGCGTGCCTTCATAGTGGAGGCGCTTGGCAAACGCGCTCCTTTCTACTCGCAAGCGTCCCATCGGTTTGATGCCGGACACCTGGATAGCTATAGCCAGATAGCCGAATCCGTGCAACAACTGCGTAACCTTCTGAAACTTTAATCCCTTGTAAATGTGTATTTTTCGCCCAAAAGAGCGGGAAATACTATATTTATATGTATTTTTGTGCCCCTTGCAGGAAAGAGATTCGGCAAGCAAAGGAGTAGATAGTAAATTGTTAAATAGTAAAGAATAACGAGTAGATGAGAAAATGGCGTATTGAAGATTCAGAAGAGCTGTACAACATAACAGGTTGGGGCACTTCGTACTTTAGTATCAATGACAAAGGTCATGTTGTGGTGACACCGCGTAAGAATGGCGTTGCCGTCGATTTAAAAGAGTTGGTAGACGAGTTGCAACTGCGCGATGTGACGGCTCCTATGTTGTTGCGCTTTCCCGATATCCTGGACAACCGGATTGAGAAAACCTCTTGCTGCTTCAAGCAGGCAGCCGAGGAGTACGGCTACAAGGCGGAGAACTTCATCATTTATCCCATCAAGGTGAATCAGATGCGTCCGGTAGTAGAGGAAATCATCAGCCACGGCAAGAAGTTCAATCTGGGACTGGAAGCAGGCTCCAAACCCGAACTGCACGCGGTGATTGCCGTCAATACGGATTCCGATTCGCTGATTATCTGCAACGGTTATAAGGACGAGAGCTATATAGAACTGGCTTTACTGGCACAGAAGATGGGCAAACGCATCTTCCTGGTAGTAGAGAAGATGAACGAACTGAAGCTGATTGCCAAGATGGCGAAACAGTTGAACGTAAGGCCCAATATAGGCATTCGTATCAAACTCGCCTCTTCGGGAAGCGGCAAATGGGAAGACTCCGGCGGCGATGCAAGCAAATTCGGCTTGTCGTCCAGTGAACTGCTCGAGGCGCTCGACTTCTTGCGTGATAAAGGTCTGCAAGATTGCCTGAAACTGATTCATTTCCACATCGGCAGCCAGGTGACGAAGATACGCCGCATCAAGACGGCGCTTCGCGAGGCTTCGCAATTCTATGTGCAGCTACACTCTATGGGCTTCAAGGTGGAGTTTGTAGACATCGGTGGCGGACTGGGTGTGGACTATGACGGCACGCGCTCATCCAGCAGCGAAAGTAGCGTGAACTATTCCATTCAGGAATACGTCAACGACTCCATATCTACCCTGGTGGATGCCAGCGACAAGAACGGCATTCCCCATCCCAACATCATCACCGAGAGTGGACGCGCGTTGACTGCCCATCACTCCGTACTTGTTTTCGAGGTGCTGGAAACCACCACCCTGCCCGAATGGGACGACGACGAAGTGGTGACCGAGGACGACCACGAACTGCTGCGCGAACTCTACGGCATCTGGGACACACTGAACCAGAACAAGATGCTGGAAGCCTGGCACGACGCACAGCAGATACGCGAGGAAGCGCTCGACCTCTTCAGCCACGGCATTGTGGACCTCAAGACACGGGCGCAGATTGAGCGTCTGTATTGGTCTATCATGCGCGAAGTCAATCAGATAGCTGCCGGACTGAAGCATGCCCCCGATGAACTCCGCGGACTGCCGAAGCTGTTGGCGGACAAATACTTCTGTAACTTTTCGCTCTTCCAGTCCTTGCCGGACTCTTGGGCGATAGACCAGATATTCCCCATCATGCCCATCCAGCGCCTGGACGAGAAGCCCGAACGCTCTGCTACCTTGCAGGACGTCACGTGCGACTCCGACGGAAAGATTGCCAACTTCATCTCTACGAAGAATGTGGCGCATTACCTGCCCGTACACTCGCTGAAGAGCAAGGAACCCTATTATGTAGGTGTGTTCCTGGTGGGTGCTTATCAAGAGATATTGGGCGATATGCACAACCTCTTCGGCGATACCAACGCCGTGCATATCTCGGTAAACGAGAAGGGCTACTCCATCGACCAGGTGATTGACGGCGAAACCGTAGCTGAGGTACTGGACTATGTGCAATATAGCCCGAAGAAGCTGGTGCGTACGTTGGAGACCTGGGTGTCGCACTCGGTAAAAGAAGGACGCATCTCCCTGGAAGAAGGAAAAGAATTCTTGTCTAACTATCGTTCCGGACTATACGGATATACTTATTTGGAGTAATGAGAGAAAAACTGACTGTAATCAAAGTGGGTGGCAAAATCGTAGAAGAGGAAGCCACCCTCTATAAATTATTGGATGACTTTGCTGCCATCGATGGCTACAAAGTCCTGGTACACGGGGGCGGGCGTTCGGCTACAAAGCTTGCCGCCCAACTGGGTATCGAAAGCAAAATGGTAAATGGCCGCCGCATCACCGATGCCGAAACCCTGAAAGTGGTGACAATGGTGTACGGCGGATTGGTAAACAAAAACATCGTGGCCGGACTACAGGCGCGTGGCGTCAATGCACTGGGACTTACGGGTGCCGATATGGACGTAATCCGCTCCGTGAAGCGCCCCGTGAAGGAAGTGGACTATGGCTTCGTGGGCGACGTGAAGCAGGTGAACGCCACTTTTCTGGGCGACCTTATACATAAAGGTGTTGTCCCCGTGATGGCTCCGCTGACGCACGACGGCAACGGGCACATGCTGAACACGAACGCCGATACCATTGCCGGTGAAACAGCCAAAGCGCTGGCAACCTTGTTCGATGTCACCTTGGTTTATTGCTTTGAAAAGAAAGGTGTGCTGCGCGACGAGAACGATGACGACAGCGTCATCCCGCAGATTACATCTGCGGAATTCGAGCAATACGTTGCCGACGGAGTAATCCAGGGTGGCATGATCCCGAAGTTGGAGAACTCTTTCGAGGCATTGAACGCTGGCGTATCCGAAGTCGTAATTACTTTGGCTTCAGCGATTAATGGAGACAGCGGAACCCGAATCATAAAATAATTCAGAAAAAAAGTGGTGGCAGGCTGTAACTTTCTGTATACTTAACCGTCAATTAATTAGAGATGCAAGAACTCAGCTTTCGTAATGACATTCTCCCTCTGAAAGACAAGCTCTTTCGGTTAGCCCTGAGGATAACGTTCGATAGGGCAGAAGCAGAGGATGTGGTGCAGGAAACGCTGATAAGAGTGTGGAACAGGCGTGATGAGTGGACGCAGTTCGGTTCTATGGAAGCCTATTGCCTGACGGTGGCAAAGAACTTGGCGATAGACCGCAGCGAAAAGAAAGACGCTCAGACCGTGGAACTGACCTCTGAAATGGAGCAAGCCTCCGAGGCATTGAGCCCTTACGAAAAGTTGGTGAACAAAGAACGGATGACGTTGATACACCGGCTGATGAAGGAACTTCCCGAGAAACAGCGGCAGATAATGCAGCTCAGGGACATTGAAGGTAAGAGCTACAAAGAAATAGCAGTGCTACTGAACTTGACCGAGGAACAGGTAAAAGTGAACCTCTTCAGAGCGCGGCAGAAAGTAAAACAAAAGTTTATAGATATAGAAGGTTATGGACTCTAAATATATAGAACAACTCCTGGAACGCTACTGGCAGTGCGAAACTTCCCTCGAAGAAGAAGCCCGCCTGCGTGCTTTCTTTAGTGGAAACGATGTTCCCCAACATTTGCTTCGCTACAAGGACTTGTTTGTATATCAGCAACTTTTGCAGGAAACCCGTTTGAGCGAAGATTTCGATGCACGGGTGCTTGCCGAGGTAGAAGTTCCGGTAGTGAAGGCAAAACGCCTGACACTGACTGCGCGCTTCATGCCATTGTTCAAAGCCGCCGCAGTAGTGGCAGTGGTTCTTTCACTGGGCAATGCGATGCAACATTCGTTTTTCTCGGATGTGAAAGAGGTAGCCGCCGCCGATACCATCGGCAAACAGATTTCCGCTCCGTCGGTAGCTCTCTCGGGAGATGCGGCCGTGACACACGAAAAGCAGTTGATAGACAGCTTGAACCGTGTGGATAAGAAGGAAGAGATCAAAGAATAGATGTTTTCATTTGCTTTTATAAAATAACATTTTCATTTGCTTTAAACATAAATATAGTTAGTGTGCTTTATTAAAACAAAACTTGAGGCTGTGAAGTTTCAATTCTCTCAAAATCTTTATAAAAAACTAACTAAGATAGACGGGACGCTGCGTGATGTAGCGTCCCTTTATTTGTTTTATACCTCTTTATAATAGAGCAGGTGGAAGAGCAGGAAAGGTATGGATGCACAAAAGGCTTCCTCGCGGAAGCCTTTTGCCATTTTATAGGTAAAATTTTAGAGAGAATCTAGTTTAGGTCTGTTTATCTTTAATGTTAAATGCAATTCAGTTAGAGTTTATACAATCCTTTCTTCGGATAATCCAGTTCCGGATTGCCTTTGTAACCAACGCTTCCACTGCCGCTGGTGCGTACTTTCAGGAAATCGGTAGCATAGCATTTGATGTCGCCCGAACCGGTGACGCTGGCGGAAACCTTCTTGGCTTGGAGATCGGAAGCATACAAATCGCCCGAACCTGCCACGCTGTATGTAGCTTCTTCAGTGGTGCCGCTCAAGGAAACTGTGCCCGAACCTGCTACGGATGCAGTTGTAGTAGTAGCTGTAACGTTACCCAACTTCATATCACCCGAACCGGCAACGGAAACTTTGAGGTTATCGCAAGTGACATTGCTGCTGTTGATATCGCCCGAACCTGCTACGGAGATGTCGAGGCTTGAGCAAGTAATGTTGTTTCCGTCTATATCGCCCGAGCCTGCGACAGAAATCTTAAGGTCGTCTGTCCTCAATCCGTTAGCCAATTCTATATCTCCCGAACCTGCCACGGAGATGCCATTCAGTGTCTCGGCAGAAACGCGAATTTTCAATTTGTCGTAAGATACGCTGACGTTCTTCTTGAATCCTACGATTAAGGTATTGCCTTCAACACGGATGTTCAGCAGGTCTATGATGTTGTCTGAAGTGTAAACCTCTACCTGGGGCTTGCCGGGCTTTTGTGTGAAAGTGACGTCCGGACTGCCGGCTACATTCAGTTTGGTGAAGTTATCTACTTTGATATCTTTCGTCACATAGTTCTTGCTGCCTTTGATGGTCTTGCCTCCGAAGATGCTGCCCGAACTGTACGTGTGTTGTTGTGAACAAGCTGTTGTACTGAATGCCAAAGTGGCGATTGCGATGAATGTTGCTAAACTTTTCATATTCGTTTCTTTTTATAATTTGCTTTGTATATTAGACGTAGTTTGCTTCAAAAAAGTTGCATTACTGAAGTGCTTTTGTTGAAAACATTCTAGTCAGTATCATTTTATCAATTACCGTGCCATAAATGTAAGGCGTTGATTATTAGGGAGAATTGATTTTCTGTGAGCGTTCATTATCGGACATTCCGTTCGCTTTTGGCAAACAAATCCTTGTTTTTTCGGACGATTCTTCGTTCATTTGTCCATTCATTAGAGCAGATGGCAGTAGATCGTACTTTAGAAGATAAGGAATTGGGTAGCTTGTTTGTGCGGGTAAATGCCCGGGCACGGCGCCTTACTTTCCGAACGAAGGAGGACGGGATTTATGTGACTGTGCCTCCCGGCACCACGCTTGCCGAGGTGAAGAATGCGATAGAACAACTTCGTCCGCGTCTGAAGGCAGCCAAGCAGAAGCAGGCGCGGCCATTGATTGATTTGAATTTCAGGATTGATACGGAGTTCTTTAAACTGAGTCTTACGAGTGGTCAGCGGGAACGCTTCCTTTCGCGCTCCGAACTGGGTGGGATGCAGATCATCTGCCCGCCCGATGCCGACTTTGCAGACGAGAACCTGCAAGCCTGGTTGCGGAAAGTGATTGAAGAAGCCTTGCGGCGGAATGCGAAGATTATCCTTCCACCCCGTTTGTACATGCTTTCCATGCAGCACGGCCTTCCTTATAAGAGTGTGAAGATCAATTCCAGCAGCGGACGTTGGGGCAGTTGTTCGGCACGCGGCAATATCAATCTTTCCTATTACCTGGTGCTCCTTCCCAAACATCTGATTGACTATGTATTGCTCCACGAACTGACGCATACCCGCGAAATGAACCACGGAGAACGCTTCTGGGCGCTCCTCGACAAGATGACCGACGGAAAGGCGCAGGCATTGCGGAATGAATTGAAAGGATATCGCACAGACTTCTGAACGGGCGGAGAATTTATTCTTGTGCCAACTGCTTCACCTCTTCCCCTTCTTTCTCGAAGCGGTATTTTCCTCCCTTTTCGCTCAATTCGAATAAAGAAAGTTTCTCGGTGGCATTGTCTACTATCATCAGTGCGCTCTGTTCGGCAAAGCGTTTCACTTCGATGGTGAAGGGGGCTTCCGTCATCTTTTGGTTCACCAGCAGGCTGTCGTTAATAAAGATAGAGGTAGAGTCTCCGGCAAAGCCGCTCACCAGCGTGACGGTGTAGGTTTCAATAAAGTTCCGTTCTCCCTCCTTCTTCTGTTGCAGGCGCAGGCTCATATAGACGAAGATTACGACGACGAAGATTACTGCAAAGGCAAGGAGGCCGTTGCCTATCATAAACTGTTTGTTGGTATTCAGACGGTGTGCCATAAGTATAAGTAGTGTTAGAGAACGCACAAATGTAGCGAATAAATGCGGATAAGGCAAAATATTTGAAGTACCGGATGGGATTAACCCCAAAATTTATTTTCTTTGTAGAATCTTACTTATTGTCGAAGTTATGAAAAGCATTTCTATTTTTCTTGTAACCCTTCTATGTGCATATACATTTGCTGTAGCACAAACACCTGTCTTGGATGTGACAGGGGGAAAAATCACCGGTACCACTACCGAATTGCCGGGAGTCATGGTTTATAAAGGCATTCCCTATGCTGCCCCTCCGGTGGGAGAGTTGCGCTGGAAGAAGCCGCAGCCTGTGAGCGCGTGGAAAGGAGTGCGGGAGTGCAACCAGTTTGGCGCAGCATCTTTTCAGCCGGGTTCCGGCGAGGGCTCTTTCTATTGGCGAGAGTTCTATCAAGGCGCAAAGCCGCAATTCAGTGAAGACTGCCTTTACCTCAATGTATGGACACCGGCTGCCGGTACGGAAGCCCGCCTGCCTGTTGTACTCTGGATTCATGGCGGAGCATATCATAATGGATATGGGCATGAGATAGAGTTCGACGGCGAGGCTTATGCAAAAAAGAACGTCATCCTGGTGACGATTAATTATCGTCTGGGGATGTGGGGTTTTTTAGCACATCCGCTGCTGACGGCCGAGAATGGAGGCAAAGGCTCCGGCAACTATGGACTCTTCGACCAACTGGCTGCCTTGAAATGGGTAAAAGATAATATTGCTGCTTTTGGCGGCAACCCGGATAATGTGACGGTGATGGGGCAGAGTGCCGGTGCGGGAAGTGTGCAGGCGCTGATTTCTTCACCGTTGTCGAAAGGCCTGGTTCATCGTGCTGTGATTCAGAGCGGCGGCGGCCTGGGCTCTTCCTTCCGGTCTTTGCAGGAGGCGGAGAGGGCTGGTGAAGCCATCTGGAAGGATGCAGGCATTACTTCTCTGAAAGAGATGCGGGCTTATCCTGCCGATAAGTTTCTGGAACTACTGGCGAAGTATGCGACGCAAAAGAAACCCTCACCGTATGCTCCATGTATAGACGGCGAATTGCTCACTGCTCCTTTGGATGAAACGGCAAAAACCGGGCAAGAGTTGGATATCTCTTATATGATAGGCTATACCTCGGACGACTTCGGACCGGATAGAAGGAAGCAATCCACTGTTGGCTGGAGCCTTCTGTTGGAAAAGCAGAACCGGAAGCCGGCTTATGTATATTGCTTCTCCCACGACTTGCCGGGTGAAGAACTTGCTCCTGACCCACAGACGGGTAAGTCAGAAGAGATGAAAGGTGCTTTCCACTCCTCTGAGTTATGGTATATGTTCGGCACTTTGGGCAAGAGCTGGCGTCCGATGGAAGCTGCCGATTATGAGCTGAGCGAGCGCATGGTGGGCTATTGGACTAATTTTGCCAAGACGGGCGACCCTAATGGCAGTGGTTTGCCAATGTGGAAGCCTTGTACGGAAAAGGATGCCCATGTTCAGATATTGGATGTGAAGAAGTAGATGGACTTTTCTTCTTCGCATCATTTGTGATACTCGCTCGGCGTCAGTCCAAACTGCTTCTTGAAGCTCTTGGAGAAGTGGGAGAGCGTGCTGAAGCCGGTTATGTCTGCAATCTCCGAAATCGTATGTTTACCTTCTGCTATCAGTTCGGCGGCACGGTTCAGCTTATAGGTCTTGAAGAAGATGCTCGGGTTTTCTCCCGTCAGACCTTTCACTTTATAATAGAACTTGGTGCGCGATATCTTCAGCAGCTCCGTCATGCGGGCTATGTCGAGCTCCGGATTGGAAATTTCGTTCTCCATCAGGCGGTAAAGATCGGTCATGAAGGCATTGTCTTGTGGTGAAAGTACATTTTCTTCGATCTTGTCCACCTGCGTGGCTTTGCCAAGAAGGCTGCGCACATTCTCCCGGTTCTTGAGTTGCGACTGTATCAGTGCCAGCAGATAGCTTGGTTCGAATGGCTTTGTCACGTATGCGTCCGCACCAGTATTCAGTCCTTCCACCTGGTTCTCAACGGTAGCTTTGGCTGTCACCAATATTACCGGAATATGACAGAGTTGCAAATCTTCTTTTACTTCCCTGCAAAGTTGGTAACCATCCTTGCCGGGCATCACTACATCGCTCAGAATCAAATCGGGAGCTTCCTCCTTCATGGCTTTGAGAGCACTGTCGGCATTGAAGCGGCAGACGATTTTGTAATGGGGCGACAGTAATGTACTCAGATAGTGGGCTACCTCCGTATCGTCATCCACTACTAAAATCATCTTTTGTTCTTCGGGTTTCTCTGTTGGCTCCTCGGACTGGAATGGCACGTTGGCCGGTAGCGGGAAGGCTTCCGACTGATTGTTTTGTTCCGGCGCACGCTCTTCTTCGGTGTAGGAGAGGTCGTTTACCGGAAGGATCAGAGTAAATGCGGCACCGCTTCCTTCATTCGGTTTGCTTGCTTTGAGGTGTCCATGGTGCAACTCAGCCAGGCTGCGTGCATAGTACAGGCCGATGCCTGTGCCCCAGTTGTACGTGCCTTCGGTCTGATTTGCCATCTGATAATACCGCTCGAATATCTTTTCCAGTTTATCTTCGGGGATGTCTTGCCCGGTATTGGCTACGGTTATCTTTACATATTGTGTATCCTTGTCTTCTGGGGTCAGTGCGAAAAGCTGTGCAGCCTCTTCGCGGGTTATCACATCGAAGCATACGCTGATTTTCCCACCTGTTGGTGTGAACTTCATGGCATTGGACATCAGATTGCCGACTATCTTGTCCGTTTTGTCTTCGTCCAGCCATAGCAGGAAGGTGTCTTCCAGTCCATAGGTATTCAGTGCGATATTCTTGTTCTCGGCGTTCACCCGGAAGATGTCGACCAGCCGTTGCAGGGAAGCGATGATATCCGCCCGTTTCACTTTCAGTTTCAGAGTGTCGTTTTCCAGTTTGTTGAAGTCCATCATCTGATTCACCAGCCTCAGCATACGGTTTACACTGCGTTGCACGATGTAGAGCAAGTTCTTGTTGTTGCCGGTTATATCGGGAGCATTGCATAGCTGCGCCACAGGGCCCGATATCATAGTGAGCGGTGTGCGGAACTCGTGCGATACATTGGCAAAGAAGCTCATATTCATTTTGTTCACCCGCTGCTCTTGTGCTTTCTCCAGTTCGGCTTGTCGCACGGCGGCCTTTTCCCTGCGGATGCGTTGCCAGGCGTTTGCAAATAACCAGATGATGCTCGCTGCGGCAATGAAGTAGATACAGTATGCCCACCATGTCTCCCACGGTGCGGGGTATACAATGATCTGAATGGAATTTTCCGCTTCGACAATGCTTTTGTCGTTGTTCGTTATCTTCACTTTAAAAGTATATTCCCCTGCCGATAAGTTGGCATAATAAGCTTCGCGGTTATTGTGTGCATCAATCCAGTATTTATCGAACCCTTCCAGTTGGTAATAGTAGTGTACGTGCTCGTGCTCACAATAATCCAGTGCGGCAAACGAAATGCTGAAGCTATTCTGGTTGTACTTCAAGTGGATATCCGGTTTGTGGGACAGGTGCTTCTCTATACATGGGCTATCCTGGGGGCGTATCAGTTTGTTGTGTATCTTCAGATCTTCAAACAGAAGCGGGATATTTCGTTTCGTCTGTACATCTATGGGATTGAAGAAGGTCAGTCCGTGCGTGGCTCCGAATACCAACGTACCATCCGGCAGGCGGCAGGAAGCCCGCTCGTAGAACTGATTGCCGCCTATGCCGTCTGCTGCATAGTAGTTCGTGAATTTGTCAATGGTGCGGTCGTACTTGCTGAGCCCGTAAAGCGTTCCCACCCAAATATTTCCTTGTACATCTTCCTCAATGCTGCTGATGTCGGTGCATGGAATGCCAGTCATGGACCTCATCCGCTTGGTAGAGGGGGAGTACCGTAATAATCCGTTGGTTATCGTGCCTATCCATACATCTCCCTGCATATCTTCGTGCATCACTACCGGTATTATTACAGAACGGCGGATGCAAGCGGCAAGGTCTTCTGCAGGGATTTGTACATCCTCTACTTTCCAACTGTCAGGGTCTATTTGCCGCATTGGATGATAAAAAGCAGCAGTTATAATCGGCCCACTACTGAGCGGAAGCAGGCAAGGGATGAATGTAAATGAGGTGGGGTAAATTTGTATAGGGGTGAATGATGTTTCCCCTTTGCGCATAGCATGGACATATTCAATGCTGGTACTCACCCAAATGGTTTTATTTTTGTCTTGGGTGATATATCTTGCAAGGAAGATGGGGTAGCTTGCCTCGACTTCTAATTTCCCGTTTCGGTAATGACAGCGCAGCACCTTGTGGCTGTTGGTACTCATCCAAATCGCGTTTTCTTCATCTACAAATATATAACTTATTTCCGGGTTCTCTTGTTCCTCTTGCGATAAAGAGGGTATGCTTACCTTTTGCACTTCTTTGCTGTCCAGATTGTACATATAGAGTCCGTCCATCAAGGTCGAAATCCATAAATGCTGCTCTTTATCTATGGCCAAGGCTACCACCGACTTGTTTTCTACGCAGGTGCGCAGATAATTGTTGTTATTGAACCGTTCTTTATAATAGTAACGTACCACATATCCCTGGTCTACCGAACCTATCCACAGGTTCTTTTGTGAATCGGTGAACATTTTGTTGATTTTGAATCGGGGTACTTCAAAGGGGAAACCATTATCGTCTTGATGGATTACGGTGTTTTCAATGTAGTTATAGCAGAACATGCCTTGTTTGGAGGTATTCAGCAGTAAGCAGTTATTGCCATAAGGGTGTATGTATTCGATGTTGGCGCAGGATAGTACAGGATGTTTTTTGATGGCTTCCGGCACTTCCTTGAAACTGCGTGTCCGGGTGTCGAAGATGGAAATGTTATGGTTTCCTGTCAGCCACATCTCTCCGTTCTCATGAAGATAGGAGTAGACGGGATAACCTTGAACCGGTATGGAGTCCTTCAACTCCATGGTCGATGAGTCGTAGCAACGCAATGCCAATGGATTGGCTACCCAGAGATTATTACTTGGGTCGATGTGACACTTCCCGTGAAATGTCCGGTTGGGGTCTAATCTAGGGATTATGCATTCGAACTGTTGTGTTTGAGGGTCATAGGCACAAAGTTGTATAACCGTATTCAAGAATATCCTGCCTTCTTTATTTTCGACGAACTGGTAACCGTTTTTATTGTTGAAGTTGATAGGGATGCGTTTGAAGTTGTCTTCTTCCGTATATTGGCATACTCCGTTTACGGTAGCTATCCACAGCCGATTTTGTGAATCGCGGTAGATGTCATTGATTTGGTTATCGGGCAGGTCCAGAGAGTCGTCCGTGCAGAAGTACTGGTGGTATTCGTGCACATTGTATTTATTCAGCCCCCGGAAGGTGCCCAGCCAGATGTGTCCTTGTGCGTCTTCTGCAAAAGCTACTATCTTCTGATTGGAGATATCATTTGCTATGACCGGGCTTTCCACTGCAATTTCTTGCATCTCAGTTTTCCCGACTTGCTGGCAGGCTACTGCCAGACATAGCAGAACCAATAAAGATAGTGTTCTCATAGTATATATATTTAATGGTGGTCTTTCAGTATAAAAACAGTGTTCCTGATATTTGCTGATGCGAAAATAGGAATAAAAATTGTCTTGATAGCTGTCGGATAACAGATTTTGAACTTGTAGACAAACATTTGAACAAATAGAACAATCGTTTTGAACGTGTAGACCAATCATTAGAATAAATGACAAAATGAGTTGATTGCAAATGAACTAATATTGCAATCATAAAAACTTAAAAACTAATACGTATATGAAAAAGCAATTTTTATCGGTATTGGCTCTTACTTCTTTGCTTCTTGTTTCCTGCGGCGGAACAGTAGTTGCAGAAAAACAAACTTCGCAAGCAGGAGAGGTAATAGCTTCTTCTGACAAGGCCATTGTTCAGACTAAATCAGGTAAAGTGGGCGGCTATATTGAAAATGGAGTATATATATATAAAGGTATTCCTTATGCAAAAGCAGAACGTTTTATGCCTCCCGTCGCTCCGGACTCTTGGGAAGGCATACGCAGTTCCCGCGCCTATGGGCCTACTTGTCCGCAAGGCAAGCGGATGGGTTGGTACAGTGATGAGCAAGCATTTGCCTTTGACTGGGACGATGGTTATCCCGATGAAAACTGCTTGCGGGTAAATATCTGGACTCCCGGGGTGAATGACGGGAAGAAACGACCGGTCATGGTGTGGCTGCATGGAGGTGGTTATGCAGCTGGTTCCGGTCAGGAATTGCCTTCTTATGATGGGACCAACCTGGCAAAGAAAGGGGACGTTGTAGTGGTTACATTGAATCATCGCTTGAATGCTTTAGGCTTCCTGGACTTGTCCGCTTATGGTGAGAAATATGCAAAATCCGGTAATGCCGGACTGCTTGATCTGGTGGCAGCACTTCAATGGGTTAATAAGAATATAGCTTCGTTTGGAGGAGACGCCTCCAATGTAACCATCTTCGGCCAGTCGGGTGGTGGTGGCAAGGTTTCTACTTTGCTTGCCACTCCGTCGGCAGAGGGATTGTTCCATAAAGCAATCGTGCAGAGTGGTTCTATGCTTCGCACAATGGAGGCTAAGTACTCCCGTCGTATCGGTACGGCTGTGGTAGAAGAACTGGGCTTGAAGTCTTCGCAGATTGATGAAATTCAAAAGGTACCTTATGAGAAACTTTTGGCTGCCGGAGAGAAGGCTATTGCCAAAGTACGTGCCGAGGCGGATAAAGAAGGGGTTTCTTCCTTCATTTTTGGTTGGGCACCGACTGTGGATGGTGATGTGCTTCCGGTGCAACCCTTCGACCCGCAGGCATCAGCACAATCTAAGAATATACCCGTAATGATAGGCACTACTCTGCACGAATTTACTATGAGTACTTACGTACCTGCTTTCCGTTCCATTACTAAGGAGAAGGCTGTGGAATTTCTGCAAAAGAAATATGGTAACCGTACGGAAGATTTCTTGAAAGCTTTTGAGAAAGCATATCCGGGTTACCAGCCGAAAGACTTGATTGACGTGGATTTCATCTTCCGCCCGAGTGCTGTGGAACAGGCTAAACTCAAAGCGGCCCAGCAAGGTGCACCGGTTTACATGTATATGTTTGCATGGGAGTCTCTCGTATTGGATGGTATGTTCCGCAGTACCCATTGCATGGATATTCCTTTTGCTTTCAACAACGTGGCACGCCATGCCAGCATGACGGGGGGCAGCCAAGAAGCGCAAGCTTTAGGTGAGAAAATGAGTAGCGCATGGCTAAACTTCGCTAAGACCGGCAATCCCAATGCTGAGGGATTGCCGGAGTGGAAACCTTTCACCGCAGAGAAAGGTGCTACGATGTTCTTCAATAATACATCCGAAATAAAATATAATCATGACAAGGAGCTGTTGGAAGTGGTAAGAGCATTTCCTACGCGTGGCTTCTGATATCAAAAGAACCTTTTATAACACAATCTAATTAAAAACTAATGAAAAGAATTATGAAAAACAATTCAGTGAGAAGGCTGGCAGCATCGGCTGTTCTGCTTTTGGTATGCATACCTTTTATGCTGGCACAAGGCCCGCTGAAGGTAACGGGACGAATCATTGATGACTTGAATGAGCCAATGATTGGTGTAAGTGTATTCGAGAAAGGTACCTCCAACGGTGTAATTACCGACATAGATGGTAACTATGCTTTATCGGTCAAAGAAGGGGCTATTATTGTCTATTCCTACATCGGTTATATTATTCAGGAGAAGAAAGCGGTGGCAGGAGTCATGAATATAACGTTGAAAGAGGACTCCAAGACGTTAGACGAAGTGGTGGTAGTGGGTTACGGTGTGCAGAAGAAGAGTTCCGTTACCGGTGCCATTTCTCAAGTGAAGGCCGAAGACATGGAGAACCGTACCATTACCAATGCTCCCCAAGCTTTGCAAGGTAAGACAGCAGGTGTGCAGGTGGTGCAGACGTCTGCTGCTCCGGGCTCATCGCCCACAGTACGCGTACGTGGGTTCTCTTCCAATGTATCGTCCGATCCGCTTTATGTGGTAGATGGTGTTCGCTTGTCCGACATTTCGGGCATTGACCCCAATGACATTGCTTCTATGGAAGTGCTGAAGGATGCGGCTTCGGCAGCTATCTATGGCGCTGAGGCCGGTAATGGCGTAGTACTGATTACCACCAAGAAAGGTAATGCGGGACAGGGCAAGATTACCTACGACTTCCAGTATTCATCCCAGTCATTGGCTCGCATCCCGAAGATGCTGAGCTCGGAAGAATACATTGACTATATGGTAGAGGCAGGTACTTTCACCAGAGACTATCTGCTGGATAACTGGGATGGTGCAACAAACACCACCTGGACCGATGTAGCCTTTGAAAACAGCCGTATGCAGAAGCATAATGTAGCCTTTACGGGTGGCGGTGACAGAGGGAACTATTACCTCTCCCTTTCTTACTTGGACAATGACGGTATTGTGAAAGGTAATGCCGATACTTACAACCGTCTGACGGCTACTATCAACTCTGAATATGAAATCAAACCCTGGCTTAAAGTGGGAACTACCAACCAGATTGAAAAGTACAATGTACGCAGTGTGTCTTCCAATAATGAGTATGGCAGTTTGCTGACTTCCATCCTCCAGTTGGACCCGCTGACTCCGGATACTTATTCTCCCGGAAATCTTCCGGTCCATATGCAGACTGCTCTGGATAGTGGCAAGCACTTGCTGCAAGATGAGAAGGGTGACTACTATGCTGTTTCCAGATTCTTCTCCGGTGAACAATATCATCCGATGATTATGCGTGACAACAGTATCGGACGCAATAGCGGTTTCAATGTGAACGGTTCTATCTATGCCGATTTCAAACCTATCAAGGATCTTACCTTCACATCACGTTTGGGCTATCGCTTGTCGGGAGCCAGAAGTTCCACCACTTCCTTGCCGTTCTATGGTAATGCTGTGCAGAGTCGCGACTATGTAAGCCAAAGCGGACAATCTTCCACTACCATCTACTACCAATGGGAGAATTTCGCCAACTATATGAAGCGTATCGGACAACATACTATCACCGGTATGGTGGGTATGTCTTATCAAGAGTCTACTTATGACTTTGTAAAGGGCAGCCTCGATGCCAATGGTGAAGATGCCTTATTGAAAAACGATCCGTTGTTTTACTTCCTGAATTTCGGCGCTTCTTCTGCAACGAAGGGTGTAGGAGGTGAAAAGACACGTTCCGCCAAGTTGTCATATTTTGGCCGTATCGGTTATGATTTTGCCGGTAAGTATATGTTGCAAGCTTCACTCCGTGCAGATGCTGCCGACCTTTCGCAGCTCCCTTCTACCAATCGTTGGGGATATTTTCCGGCGGTGTCTGTAGGCTGGACGGTTTCGGAAGAGAAGTTTTTTGCTCCTTTGAAAGATCAGATCAGCAGCTTGAAGTTGCGTGCCAGTTGGGGACAGAACGGTAGCCTCTCTGCATTGAGCGGTTACTCTTATAGCACGGATATGGCTTCGGGCGGTTTGTACGCCTTTGTACCGGGCAATGTCTATGTAATCGGTGCAAGTCCTTCTACTATGGGTAATGACGAATTGAAGTGGGAGACTTCTGAACAGATAAACGTCGGAATCGATGCACGCTTCCTGCGCGACCGCCTGACGTTCGGCATGGACTACTTCGACAAGAAAACAAAAGACCTGCTGGTATGGGGAACCACTCCTTCACTGGTAGTAGGCGGTGCCACTTCACCTATGAATGCAGGTAACGTAAGTAACAAAGGCTGGGAGTTTGAACTGGGTTGGAGAGACCATATCGGTGACTTCAACTATAGCATACGCGGTAACCTGGCTACCTTGAAAAATAAAGTAACTTACATCGATCCTTCCATTACACGCATTTCGGGAACAAATTTCCATACAAGCACCATTACCTACTTTGAGGAAGGTTATCCGGTGTACTACTTCCGCGGTTATAAGTTTACCGGAGTAGATCCTAAAACCGGTGATCCGACATTTGCCGATCTGGACAACAGTGGTGATTTGTCCGATGGTGACTTGACCTGCATCGGTGATGCCATTCCCGACTTTACTTATGGCATCACGCTGACCGCTGCCTGGAAAGGTTTCGACTTGACTGTTTTCGGTACAGGCTCGCAAGGCAATGACATCTTCAACTGTATCAACCGTCCGGACTTTGCGGCTTCCAATAAACTGAAGGACGTCTTTTATGACAATCGTTGGACTACAGCCAACAAAAACGGTAGTGTGCCCCGCGCCGGTGCCACCAATATGGAAAAGTACCAGATCTCTGATGCACTGGTGTACGACGGCTCTTACTTCAAAATCAAGCAGATTCAGTTGGGCTATACTTTCCCGAAGAGTTTGATGAAGAAGGTATTTGTCAGCAACCTCCGCATATATGGCTCGCTGGACGACTTCTTTACCTTTACCAGCTATCCGGGCTTCGATCCTGAAGCAGCTGCCAACGCGACCTCCGGTATGGGTATAGACAAGGGTTCGTACCCCTGTTCAAAGAAGATTGTATTTGGCTTTAATATTGAATTCTAATTAACCTTAAACGAAAGAAAGACAATGAGAACAAAATATATCTATATATTATTGCTGGGACTACTATCGGTGTTTACTACCGGTTGCGAAGACCGTTTGGACATTGCCAAGCATGGCAATCTGGGTGGAGAAGAGAGTTTTTATAAAACCGATGACGATGCTTTGCAAGCTTTAGCTTCGATGTACGTAAGTTGGAAAGGAAATTACTATAACTGGTACTTTACCAAGAATATGCTGGCCGACGATGCTTGGTGTGGCGGCGGTGGACGAGGCGACAATACTGCTATGGAGCAACTGAATGAATATACTTTCGGCACGGACCACAGCATGGTTCAAGGCTTATACTCCGGTATGTATAGCCTTATCTATAAAGCCAATCTGATTATTGACAAGATAGATTCCGACTCCGATGTGAAGAAACGAGCTATTGCCGAAGCAAAGTTCTTCCGCGCATGGGCGCACTTTGAATTGGTGACTCTGTTCGGTACGGCTCCCGTGGTAGACCATTTGCTGGCACCTGCCGAGTACCGTCCCGGCAATGGCACCCCGGAGGCAACTTGGGCATTTATCGAACAAGATTTGAACGAAGCTATAGGTTCCTCTATGCTGCCTTCCAAGACAGATGTCAATGATGCGGAAACGGGGATGCGTGTTACGAAAGAGGTGGCTCAGGCTTATTTGGGCAAGGCTTACTTGTTTCAAGGAAAATATAGTGATGCAGCCAGCACTTTGGACAAAGTCATTGAGTCCGGCAAGTATGCACTCTATCAGGGAGATTATGATATGTTGCTACATGCTGTAGCCGACAACTGTTGCGAGTCGATGTTGGAAGGACAGATGCGCAATGATACCGAGCAGGCATGGAATCAGATGACGATGCTCCATATTATGCAGGGTTGGCGTACAGACAAGCTGATTTATAGTGCGGAAGCTTTGAGTTATATCGCTACAGGTACTTATGGCTTTATGAATCCACGTAAATCCCTTTACGATGCCTTTGTGGCGGTGGAAGGGGAGAACGGTTACCGCCTGAATAGCACATTGCGCACCTATGCACAGATGTCCGCTGCCGGAATCACTATCCAGCCGGGTGCTTATCTGGTGGGGAACGAGGGATACTTTATGTGGAAAACTCGAACCTTGAAGGCCGATTGTATAATGGACGCTTCCTACTTCCAGGCATTGCAGTTCATCAACTTGCGCGTGATGCGCTATGCCGAGGTGCTGCTGATGGCTGCCGAGGCACATGTGCAAAGCGGCAGTTCGGACAAGGCATTGAAGTATATTAATGAAATCCGTACTCGTGCACATCTCGCACCTTTGGCGGCGGTGACGCTGAATGATGTGAAAGCCGAAAAGCGTCTGGAACTCTGCATGGAGTGTGTGCGCTATCAGGACTTGGTGCGTTGGGGAGATGCTGAAACAGCTATGGGACAACAAGGAAAAGAAATTCCGAGTTTTACCACTACCGGTGTAGAGATTCAGTATAAGAACGACGCTTACGGTTTTAAGGCGAAGAATAAATATTTGCCCATTCCCCGTAAGGAACTCGAATTGAATCCTAATATGGTACAGAATGAAAACTGGTAATTGTTAGGTGTTTGTTATTGAAGTGTCTGGAGCAGTCTAAAGCGCTGTTTCAGGTATAAATTAATGATCTTAGGATGATAAAATTGGTATAAATCAGATGATTAAAGCCAAAAATCATTTACTTTGTAGAATCTTAACTTGGTGGTGACGGCTTAGGCCCTAATCATTTCTTTAAAACTTAGAATACAAACTTATGAAGAAAATTATATTATCATTACTTGCCGTCTGCCTGATGCTGGCGGCAAACGTTCAGGCTCAGGGTTGGGGCCCTCAAAGCAAAGTCGTAACCGATAGCATTTACAGCGAAGTGCTGAAGGCGAACCGCGCTTTCACTATTTATCTGCCTAAAAGCTATGATACAGATGCAAATAAGAAGTATCCTATCCTCTACTTGCTGCATGGCATGATGGGTGTCAATACCAGTTGGTTCAACGACCAGCGCGCCAAGGATGTGATGGACCAGTTGGTTGCCTCGGGTGAAGTTTGCGAGATGATTATCGTCTCCCCAAATGCCGGTGGAAACATCTACACCGGAGCATGGAACGGATATTTCAATATGCCGGGGTGGGCTTACGAAGACTTCTTCTACAAGGAGTTTCTGCCCTACATCGAGAAGACCTACCGTGTGGTGGGCGACAAGCAGCACCGTGCCATTGCCGGGCTGTCAATGGGAGGTGGTGGTACCGCCAGCTATGCACAGCGCTATCCCGATATGTATTGTGCCGCCTATGCCATGAGTGCACTGATGAATATCCCTGCCGGGTCGGAGAATCCTTCGACAAACCCGGATGACAAGATGGTGATCCTCACCAAATCGGTGATGGAGCATAACTGTATCAAATACGTGGCGGAAGCGGACGATGCCCGTAAGGAGAAACTGCGCACGGTGCAGTGGTTTGTGGATTGCGGCGACGATGATTTCCTCTTGGACCGTAACATTGAGTTTTTCCAAGCGATGCGCAACGCAGGTATACCTTGTCAGTTTCGTGTACGCGATGGCGGGCATACTTCGGAGTATTGGCATTCGGCACTTTATACCTGCTTGCCCTTTGTGACTCGCAGTTTCGGGAAATAGGGTGCTGAAACTGTTCTGTTTCTCTTCTCTTCCGTACCCGCTCCGCTTCTCCTTCGCTTCTATAGGGGGAGAAAATAAGCGGACCAGGTACGGAGAGGGTACGGACCGGGTACGGAGAAGGTACGATGCGGACCGGATTGTTCTAAAGTTCGTTTTTCCCATGAAATATAAACCTTTTAAATTAGATAGCATGAAGAGATTTTCATTTTTTGCAATGGCGTTGCTGATGTGTACGATTACGTTTGCACAGCAGGCTTTATGGGGAGGAGCCCCGGTGGTTTCCCCGGAAATTCACAGTGACAATACGGTTACATTCCGACTGAAGGCACCGAAGGCGGTGCGAGTACAGATTACCGGTGACTTCCTGCCGAAACAGATTATTAAGACTGAGCACGGCGAGTCCGAAGCACCGGGCATCGTAGATCTGACCGAAGGAAAAGAAGGTGTATGGGAATTTACTACCCCTGAACCTTTGCAACCCGAACTTTACGGCTATGCTTTCGTTGTAGACGGATTGAGAATGATGGACCCTGCCAACGTCTATATGATTCGCGACGTGGCTACGGTGACGAATGTATTCATCATCGGCGGCGGACGTGCCGACTTATATAAGGTGAACGCTGTGCCCCACGGCACGGTATCACGCATGTGGTATCACAGCCCCACACTGAATATGGACCGCCGACTGACGGTATACACACCGGCAGGTTATGAAACCAGTGGCAAGCGCTATCCGGTATTCTATCTGCTGCACGGCGCCGGAGGTGACGAAGAAGCATGGATTGCCTTGGGCCGCACTTCACAAATACTCGATAACCTCATTGCACAGGGCAAAGCGAAGCCGATGATCGTAGTAATGACCAACGGCAATGCCTGGCAGCAAGCTGCTCCCGGCGAAGCTCCCGCAGGTTTCACTGTTCCAAGCATGCGTCCGGCTGAACGTGCCGCAGCACCCGAAGGCGGTTTTGAATTGTCCTTCCCGGATATCGTGAAGTTCGTCGATAAAACTTTCCGCACCATACCTAACAAGAAGAACCGTGCCATTGCCGGCCTTTCAATGGGTAGCTTCCATTCTTGCAACATCTCCAAATACTATCCGGATATGTTCGACTATGTAGGCCTTTTCTCCGGAGCCAGTACAGGCAACGACAAGTCTACTTGTCCGGTTTATACCGACTTTGAAGGCAAGTTGAAGGTGCAGTTCGCCAAGAAACCGGCGCTTTACTTCATTGCTTGCGGTAAAACGGACTTCGTGTACAAGGGTGTATCAGACTTCCGCAGCCTGCTGGACAAGAACGGATTCAAGTACGAATACCTGGAAAGCGACGAAGGCCATATCTGGAAGAACTGGCGCATCTATCTGACGGAGTTTGCTCCTAAATTATTCAAGTAAAAGAACGAGCACATTTATAAACAATAAAATAAGTATGAAAAGAGTATCTTTATTAGCAATCACCTTGCTGATGTGCACCATTACGTTCGCACAGCAAGCTCTTTGGGGAGGCGCTCCGGTCGTTTCTCCCGAGATTCACGACAACAACACAGTTACTTTCCGCCTGAAGGCGCCGAAGGCGGTACGGGTACAAGTGACCGGTGATTTTCTGCCTACGCAGAAGATAACAACTCCGTTTGGTGAGTTCGACGGACCGGGAATGGGTGAACTTGTAGAAGGCAAGGACGGCGTATGGGAATATACTACTCCCGAACCGCTGGCTCCCGAACTTTACAGCTACTCCTTCATCGTAGACGGGTTGCGGATGATGGACTCTGCCAACGTTTATATGATTCGCGACGTATCTACTGTGACGAACGTATTTATTATTGGCGGCGGACGTGCCGATCTCTATAAGGTGAACGATGTACCTCACGGAACAGTATCGCGTATATGGTACAACAGTCCTACGCTGGGTATGGACCGCCGTCTGACGGTATACACTCCGGCGGGCTATGAAACCAGTGGCAAACGCTATCCGGTGTTCTATCTGCTGCACGGTATGGGCGGCGACGAAGAAGCATGGATTGCTCTGGGGCGTACGGCACAGATACTCGATAACCTCATTGCACAAGGCAAGGCTAAGCCGATGATTGTAGTGATGACTAATGGCAATGCAGCACAGGAAGCTGCTCCGGGTGAGTCTTCACTTGGCTTTGCGGCTCCAAGTATGCAGTTGCCCAAGACGATGGAAGGTACTTTTGAAACGGCATTCCCCGATGTAGTGAAGTTTGTAGATAAGACGTTCCGCACCATCAAGAGCAAGTCGGGCCGTGCCATTGCCGGGCTGTCTATGGGCGGTTATCATTCATTGCACATCTCCAAGCAAAACCCTGATATGTTCAACTATGTAGGTTTGTTCTCGGCTGCCATCATGCCGGATAAGAATGTGAAGTCTCCTATCTATGAGGATATGGAAGGCAAGTTGAAAACTCAGTTCGCCAAGAAGCCGGCACTCTACTGGATTGGTATCGGCAAGGCGGATTTCCTGTACAAAGCCAACGAAGACTATCGCAAATTACTGGACGAAAACGGGTATAAATATACCTATTATGAAACAGGCGAAGGCCACATCTGGAAGAACTGGCGCATTTATCTGACGGAATTCACGCCGCTGCTGTTCAAGTGATTCATTAGTCAAACAACAAAACAACTCATTATTAAGAAAGAATGAAAAAGCAATTATTTTCTATAGCACTTGCCGCAACCACTCTTGTGGCTTGCGGTCCCGGCGTGCCCCAGCTTGGCAAGGCATCTTTGGATGATGTCATTGCTGCCATGACCCTCGAAGAGAAAGGCCACCTGATTGTTGGAACCGGTATGGCCGGTTTCTCGGGTGACAGCGCTGTTATCGGCGAAACCCGCAACCTGGTGCCCGGTGCTGCCGGAACCACTTATCCCATTGAACGGCTTGGCATTCCTGCTGTCGTTCTGGCCGACGGCCCTGCCGGGCTCCGTATCAACCCTACGCGCGACGGTGACTCCGCCACTTATTATTGTACCCATTTCCCTATCGGAACTTTGCTTGCTTCTACCTGGGATCAGGAACTGGTTGAGAATGTAGGTAAGGCTATCGGTAACGAAGTATTGGAATATGGTGCCGACGTTCTGCTGGCTCCTGCCTTGAATATCCACCGCAATCCGCTTTGCGGGCGTAACTTCGAGTACTATTCCGAAGACCCCGTGGTGGCAGGCAAGATAGCCGCTGCCTACGTGCGCGGTGTGCAGAGCAACGGTGTAGGCACTTCCATCAAGCACTTCGCCGTGAACAATCAGGAGACGAACCGTACGGCAACCGATGCCCGCGTGTCCCAGCGTGCCCTACGCGAGATTTATCTGAAAGGTTTCGAGATAACAGTGAAAGAATCGGCACCCTGGACTGTGATGTCCTCTTACAACTACCTGAACGGTACTTATACCTCTGAAAGCAAGGAACTTCAGACTACACTTCTGCGTGACGAATGGGGTTTTGGCGGTATGGTGATGACCGACTGGTTCGGCGGCAAGAATGTGGTTGCCCAGATGGAAGCCGGCAACGATATGCTGCAACCGGGCACCGACAAACAATATGAAGCTATTATTCAAGCTGTGAAGGACGGTAAACTGGATGAGGCTGTTCTGGACCGCAACGTAAAACGCATCCTCGAAATGATTCTCCAGACTCCCCACTTCAAAGGATATAAGTTCTCCAATAAGCCCAACCTGGAAGCTCACGCTGCGGTTACCCGCCAGTCGGCTACCGAAGGTATGGTATTGCTGAAGAACGATAATGGAGCATTGCCGCTGGCTGCCGGTGTGAAGAATGTAGCCCTCTTCGGCTGCACTTCCTACGACTTCATTGCAGGCGGCACCGGTTCCGGTAATGTAAACCGCGCTTACACGGTCTCTCTGCTGGATGGCTTGAACAACGCCGGCTATACGGTAGATGATGCCTTAAAAGCATCATACGAGCAATACATTGCTGCCGAGAAGGAGCGTCTTTCTAAGGAGAAGAAGGGCTGGTTCATGCCCGATGCCCGTCCTGCCGAGATGGCAGTGGCTCCGCAGGAAATCCAGGCACAAGCTGCTAAAGCCGATGTTGCACTGGTTACATTGGGACGCACTTCCGGTGAGTTCCTCGATCGTAAGCTCTCCGACTTCAACCTCAGCAAGGAAGAAGCGCAGATGTTGCAGTCTGTATGCAAAGCCTTCCACGCGGCAGGCAAAAAAGTGGTAGTAGTGCTCAACATCGGTGGTGTCATTGAAACAGCTTCCTGGAACGGACAGCCGGACGCCATTCTTTGCGCCTGGCAAGCCGGACAAGAGGGCGGTAACAGTGTAGCCGATGTATTGAGCGGCAAGGCCTCTCCTTCGGGCAAACTTCCGATGACCTTCCCGGTGAAGTTCGACGATGCTGCTTCTTCTGCCAACTTCCCCATCGACCAGACTGCCAACATCGACATCACGAATGCCGGCGACAAGAAGAGCGATGTGAAGAACGTGGATTATACCAACTACGAAGAAGGCATCTACGTGGGCTACCGCTACTTCGACAGCTTCGGCAAAGCGGTGTCTTATCCCTTCGGCTACGGTTTGAGCTATACTACCTTTGAATATGCCAACCCGGCTATCAAGGCAGATAAGGACGCTTACACCGTTACGGTGGATGTGAAGAATACAGGTAAGGCTGCCGGTAAGGAAGTTGTTCAGCTTTATGTATCGGCTCCGGGCAGTGACACGATGGACAAACCGGAAAAGGAACTGAAAGCCTTTGCCAAGACAAAGGAACTGCAACCGGGAGAGACGGCTACGGTCACTCTGAAAGTGAATGCTGCCGACCTGGCTTCCTACGATGCCGCTTCTTCCTCATGGGTAGTGGATGGCGGAACTTATAAGTTCCTCATTGGTGCATCGTCTCGCGACATCAAGGCTGCGCTCAATGCCGATGTGGCTGCTGCGACCAGTAAGACAAACGATATCCTGAAGCCTCAGGAAGCTCTCGATATATTGAAGAAATAACAAAACTTACCCTAAAATGCATCCTGCTATATACTTCGTGTATGGCAGGATGTGTTATCTTTGCACGCGTAAAAAACTAATATCACAACCATGAACAAAAAGTTAATCTTATCCTTAGCCCTGTCCGGGCTGGTATTTACTGCCGCAGCACAAACCACCGTTGCACCGGCTATTCCGAGAGACGAAAAGATAGAGCAGCAGATTGAGGCTCTGCTCCAAAAGATGACGCTCGACGAGAAAGTCGGGCAGATGTGTGAACTTACTATCGACCTTCTGCAAAAGCGAACCAATCCTTTTGCCGGTATGGACCCGAAGAATCCTAAGGTGGGAGACCTTAAGAAGGTATTGAAGAAGTATAAGCTGGAGAAAGAATTTGACCTCTCCAAAGGTATGCCGGGACAAGATGTAATGATGCAGATTTATATGCGCATCCAGGGCATCGAGAGTGCGAAAGGCTTCCAAATAGACGAGGCGATGCTCGATAGTGTCATCGGTAAATATAAAGTAGGTTCCATCCTCAATGTGCCCAACGGCGTGGCGCAGACTCCCGAGAAGTGGCAGGAAATCATCAAGCGCATTCAGGAGAAATCCATGAAGGAGATTGGTATTCCCTGCGTTTATGGTGTAGACCAGATACACGGAACCACCTATACGCTGGGCGGCACGTTCTTCCCGCAGGGTGTCAATATGGGCGCTACCTTCAACCGTGCCTTGACGCGTCGTGGTGCCGAAATCTCCGCTTACGAAACCAAAGCCGGAAGTATTCCCTGGACTTATGCCCCTGTAACCGACCTGGGCCGTGACCCGCGCTGGCCGCGTATGTGGGAAAACTATGGCGAGGACTGCTATGTGAATGCTGAAATGGGTCGTGAAGCCATCCTCGGTTTTCAGGGCAATGATCCTAATAATATCGGAACCAACAATGTGGCCGCCTGTATGAAGCACTTCATGGGTTACGGCGTTCCTGTTTCCGGCAAAGACCGTACTCCGTCGTCCATCACCGAGCAGGATATGCGCGAGAAGCACTTTGCTCCTTATCTCGAAATGGTTCGTAACGGCGCACTTTCCGTTATGATTAACTCTGCCATGAACAACGGCCTGCCTTTCCATGCCAACTACGAATTACTGACCAAGTGGCTGAAAGAAGACCTCAACTGGGACGGTATGATTGTGACTGACTGGGCGGACATCAACAACCTTTATAGCCGCGACCACATTGCCAAGGACAAGAAAGAAGCTATCAAGCTTGCCATTAATGCCGGTATCGATATGTCTATGGACCCCTACGAATGGAAGTTCTGTACGCTCCTTAAAGAACTGGTACAGGAAGGTGAAGTGCCGATGAGCCGTATCGACGATGCTGTTCGTCGTGTGCTGCGTATGAAGTATCGCCTCAATCTGTTCGAAAAGCCGTACTATGACTTGAAGGACTTCCCTCTCTTCGGTAGTGCCGAACACGCTGCTGCTGCTCTTCAGGCTGCCGAAGAATCTATGGTTCTCTTGAAGAATGTGGATGGCATTCTCCCGCTTGCCAAAGGTAAGAAACTGCTCCTCACCGGTCCGAATGCCAACTCTATCCGTACCCTTAACGGTGGCTGGTCTTATTCATGGCAAGGTGACAAGGCAGATGAGTGCGGTGCCGACTATAACACGATCCTTGAAGCCTTTACCAACAAGTTCGGGGCCGACAACATCGTCTACGAACCGGGTGTAACTTATAAGAAAGGCGGTAACTGGTGGGATGAGAACGCTCCCGAGATAGACAAGGCCGTAGCTGCCGCCGCCAACGCCGACTACATCGTAGCCTGCATCGGCGAGAACTCCTACTGCGAAACTCCGGGTAACCTTACCAACCTCTTCCTCTCTCAGAATCAGCTCGACCTGGTGAAAGCCCTTGCCAAGACCGGCAAGCCCGTCATTCTGATACTGAACGAAGGCCGTCCCCGCCTGATAGCCGATATCGAACCTCTGGCACAAGCCGTAGTCGATATTATGCTTCCGGGTAACTATGGTGGCGATGCTCTTGCCAATCTTCTGGCAGGTGATGCCAACTTCAGCGGCAAGATGCCTTTCACTTATCCAAAGGAAATCAACTCCTTGATTACTTACGACTACAAGCCTTGCGAACACATTGGCAAGCAGATGGAAGGTGCTTATAACTACGATGCCCAGGTTTCCGTACAGTGGGCTTTCGGCTATGGTCTGAGCTACACTACTTTTGCTTACAGCAACTTCAAGGTAGACAAACCTAACTTTACTGCCGATGATGTACTTACTTTCAGCGTTGACGTAAAGAACACCGGCAATCGCGTAGGTAAAGAAAGCATCCTGCTCTTCAGCAGCGACCTTGTAGCTTCCCTTACTCCCGATAACCGCCGCCTTCGTGCTTTCGAGAAGGTAGAACTGAAGCCGGGTGAAACCAAGACCGTGACTCTGAAAGTGAAAGGTTCCGACCTTGCCTTCGTTGGTTATGACGGCAAATGGGTTCTGGAAGCTGGTGACTTCCGCATCCAGGCAGGTGACCAGGTGATGAACGTGGTTTGCACGGATACTAAGAAGTGGGATACGCCGAATAAATAAGTAACGATATCTCTATTGTTATAATACAGAAGCCGGTAGCTTGCTGAAAATGCCAAGCTATCGGCTTTCCTTTTCAATCATTTATTCGATAATCTTATTTGTCCATATTTAAGATTTATGATTCATTATCGCTATTATTGATACGATTTTTGGCTGTATTGTACTTTTTGCCAAACTCAAAATTATAGCTCAGTTTGGTTGGCACAGTGTACCAGGTAAAATGCTTTCAAGGTATCTATTACGAGTATTTGTAATGTATCAATAGTCTTGTTATTAGTGAGATATGATATTTTGTATGATAGATGGATAAGTCAAAAATAAAACTTTGTGTTGCGAATTCCGCTTTTAATTGTACGGTAAAAAGCGTGTTACCTCGATGTATGTCATATCAATAATTTTTAAATCAATTAGATTGTGTTTTTTTATAAAAACGATAAAAATAGATTGATTATTTTAAAACTTTATTCCTATCTTTGTCCACAAATGTTGCGACAAATAAGCCGTTCAAATAGTTATTTGGGATTATAATCGTACATACAGTTTTTAATGATAACAGCGACGGTAATGTTGCTGGTCTGTAAACAATCTAAGGCTATGAATAACACTACTTTTAAACAAAAGATGCTTACTGTTGCCCAAGTGTGCCGGGTGATTTGCAGCGTTGTTATAAATCAGAAGAAAGTGGCTTTTCTTTTATTGTTATTATGTTTGTTAGCATCGTGCTCCAAATCAGATGACATAAACAAGAATTGCTCCTATCTGCCGGTCATTGTAGATGAATCGAATGTGTTGAGTGCGAAAACGCATATGGCATTTAAGAACGCAGATTATCCTTTAGGTATTGTGCCCGTACTCGTTGGCATTGATTCGATTTCTGCGATAGAGGTCGCTTCCTATGCCGATGCTGTTTTTGATAGTATTGCTTCAAACAGTCTTGACAGAAAGGCTTTTGAGAGAAGAGGACTGTTATTGGTCGTTTCATGTTCACCGCAGCTGATTCAGGTAAGAGTAGGTAAAGGCTATGACATCTATACGAGAATGAAAGGCGCAACTTCAGGGCAAAAATATATTGCTTTGCAGAAGCAGATTGGCGAAAAAGGTTTAGATGAAATGTGCCCAATTTTTGTAGATTCGGTAATTAGCGAGATAGAAAATTACAGAGCGTTAGCTTGGTATCACAAAATCAGAATAGTAAGTGGCATTCGGATTATTTCTACTTTCTTTCATGATTTGGGAACTCCTTCAAACAGTTTTTTTAGCCAGTTTTATTTTCGTCCTTTCTTAAAAATGACTGCGTGTATTTATGGATTGACCCGTAGCTGGACTTGTTCATTCTTGTTGATTACGGGTGCTATATTTCTCATCGGAGGATTCCTGAAAAGATGGCTTAGTAAAAAAATAAATCCAGATGATGATAAGGATATGGCCTATGTTGCTGCTGCGGTTGGAAATATTGTTCAGTCGGCATTGACTCTGTTTATCAGTTTTCCGACAATTGCTGGAGTAACAGTCTTGTCTAATGCGAGAATGGAGGATTTAATCGTGTTGCAAGCGGCTCATATACCTTATTTGGATGTTATTGACTGGGGAGCAAGTACAAATGTTGTCCCTTCTATATGGTTATTGGCTATATTGGTTGTTGTTTTCTATGTGCGTTATATTCTGAAGTTTAGAGGATATTTGTCTCTTTCTACTATGAACGCTCAGGTTCAACAGAATCTTTATAATCAAGTCTCCGAAATAAAAGGGGAATGTGACGTTTTATTAAAAGGCGGTAAGATGCGAAGTGCTTTTTATTATGTTCTTGTTTCTATTTTCCATATAAATTCTCAACAAGAATCATCTACAGCCAATGATCCGGCAGAGAGTGGCAATGATGAGGCTATTGGAGAAGGGGTGCGTGGCCTTGCCGATACTTTATTCTTCTACACAGAGGATTCCGTCGTTTACAAAGAACGGCCTATGTTTGCTGTTGTTTCCAATCGGCATCGGGAGGCGCTTGTGTTCTGTTTTGTTATAATGATTGGTACAAGTGTCTTGTTGACAGTTCCCATCATATTGTATTTTGTAGCTTTATGGCTTGTCAGTACTATAGTTCGATTGATAGATGAATACAAAATTATTAAGAGATGGCGGAAGGTGGGTTTTAACTTCACTTTTAATTATTGGGTCTTCTTTAAAGATAAAAAAGTTTCATTCATAGCATTCTTTGTTTTGGCACTGGGTATCTTGTTTATTTCTAATCCTTTTGTGAAAGTAGTGCCTGATAGAGAAATCGATAGGAATACTGTAAGTGAAGAAATGCTGGAAGGGATGTATTTCGCAGCTTCTATCTCAGAGAACGGCTACGAGGGGGCTACAGCCCGTTTGAACAAAGTGAATGAATCGTATTATACTTTGGTGATATATAGTGATATGCCTGCTATACAGTATGATCTGAGTTATGATATAGAATCATGTATGTTCGAATCTGAGATATTAGGCAAGGGTATTGTTGATTATGCTAAAGATATAGATAAAATAACAATTAAATTCGACAAGGGATGGATAATTACAAAATGATTCTTGGCTTAAGTATGCTTATTGTGCTTTCTGCATGTGGTGACGAGAAGTCTGACGAGATGGTTTCTAAGCATAAGTATGATACTGTTGTTGAAGAATGCAATAGTCTAAAAGAACAGCGGCAGGCAACTTTAGACAGGAATGAAGAAAGTGCTAAGCTAATTAATACTATTTTTTCTGAACTGAATAGTCTTTCAGGAAGAACTCAGCAGCTTCATAAAGATATAGAGAGTAGTAATATATCTGTAAATAAAAGAATGGCTTATCAAATTTCGCAAGACTTGGATATTGTAAAAAGGAAGTTACATCAGGTCTCTAATACAGATAGTGATAAAAAAATGCAGGTAATTATTACAAATCTGCAACAGACAATTGCTCAAAAGGAAACTGAGATAGCTGATTTAATGCAGGTTTTGGAAGAAAAAGATCGGGAAATTGCAACTTTGGGAAATCGAGTAAATACTTTGGGTAGCCAGTTAAGTCAGGCAAATACAGACCTTCAGGAGGCTGAAATGAACCAATGGTTTAATATGGGTAATGAGTTGATGGAAGCTGCAGAGTTGTTGCCTGATGTAAAAGGTCATGGCAATATGAAAGGAGTGAAAAAGGCAAAGCTACTCATTCTTCAGCGTGCAGTCGTATGTTATGAACGTTCGTATTTACTGGGCAATCAAAAAGCAAAAGATAAAAAACAAGTAGCAGAAAAAACGTATCGTACGGTTAAGGATAGATAGTTTGAATCATCTTGTGATCTTCCAATTCGTGAAGAAGAACTTCAAAACTTCTGCCACTTTCTCTATCTTTAAATTTGAAGGATATAACAAAAAATGCAACAGGTGACAGTGATATCTTATTGTCTAATTGATTGATCCATTGCAGGTACCTTGCTTCGAACAGATAGCTGTCGAACAGTTTTGTCGAGTCTCCTTGCTGTCTGTAATAGGCTATGGCGCGGGGCAGTAGTGTGTCTTCTGCCATTGCAGCTTGCACATAGTGTGATAGCATAGGTATATAGTCTTTTTTCATTATGCGATGCCTTAACTATTTAGAACAAGAGCCAAATGTATGGAAAAGCTTCCACATTCCTATACTACCCAAACAGAATTTCTCAACTTCCTACTACACTCTACACCTGGCGTGCAATTTTCTTATTTTCTGGTGATTACGGGTGTATAAGAAATAATGCAAGTTTGTAAGGATTATTTATCACTTGTGCATCCGCGTTGTTAAAACAAGCATAATCCGCTTGTTGTCAGTCGTTAAGTTGCGTTTCTTGGATTATGTTAAAATCAAGCGTTATACAAACATAGTTACTAAAGAATAACTCATTAACTGTTCTGACACTCTTGAATGCCCGTTTGCTTCATAGTTTATATCCGAAGGCACGGCACATAATGCGGATATGCTTCATCCTTTATTTCGTTTCGCAGTTGCGGACTCTTCGGCTCGCAATTGGAAACCGTAGAGCCTGTAGTGGGAAACCCTTCGGCCCGCAATTGGGAGACGAAGAAAAGAATCGTGCAAAGCGGCAAAACAATAAGGCAAAGCTCCATTTTCAACAGGACATTACTGCATTTTGCTGCTACCACTGGCACCTCTATCTTTGCGCCTTAAAAGGGCAAAATCCTATGTATTGTGTATCTTATGCCCTTTCAGGGCGTAAGGTGAGGGGCATTCTTAAACCCAGGGCGTTGCCCTGGGCTGATAGATGAAAGGCTTTCAGCTTAAGGGTGCTCTGGTAAATGCCCAAAACTCTGTGAGACTCTGTGTCCTCTGTGGTGAACTAAATTCCCATTTTATCCCTTGTGGGTATTATTACGGATAATCATTATAATACTATTTAAGCAGGCTCTTAAAATTAATGGGCAGTTAGGAAAATCTTTTTCTCCAGTTGGGAAAAAATATTCAGGAGACTTTTCAATATTACTCCCTATCTTTAAAATTATAAAGAAACACCTTCCTGAATTAATAGCTTGTGTAAGATTAATAGTGGCGGACATAGAAACCGGTAAACACGAAAGCCTGTTTTCTAAGCATAATTCTTAATCATCAATTCATGCTTTTCGGGCAACAATGCCGGATAATGTGACGTATCAGCGTTAATTCTTTCTTTTTTTCTCTAATATTTTGTAGTCGAACAGATTATTTATATCTTTGCAACCGGAAACGGATGAAAGGTGGAGGGGCGATAAAGCTCCTCTTTTTTATTCTTATTAGTTAATCTATGATAGAAAAGAAAACTGTTTGTCAGATTGTTGACGAGTGGCTGGAAGAAAAAGATTATTTCCTGGTGGAAGTGACCATCAGCCCGGATGATAAAATTCTTGTGGAAATAGACCACAAAGAAGGTGTGTGGATTGAGGACTGCGTAGAGCTGAGCCGCTACATAGAGTCCAAGTTGAGCCGTGAGGATGAGGATTATGAGTTGGAAGTCGGTTCCGCCGGCATCGGACAGCCCTTCAAGGTGCTGCAACAGTACATCAACTACATCGGTAAGGAAGTAGAGGTGCTGACCAAAGACGGACGTAAGCTATTCGGCCTGCTGAAGACGGCCGATGAGCAGCGCTTTGTCGTTACCATCCAGAAGAAAGTAAAGGAAGAAGGTGCCAAGCGTCCCAAACTGGTGGACGAGGACCTGACGTTTACATACGATGAGATAAAATACACTAAATACTTAATCAGTTTTAAATAAGACTATGGCCAAAAAAGAAGAAACTATCAGCTTGATAGATACATTTTCGGAATTCAAGGAACTGAAGAACATCGACCGTACCACCATGGTAAGTGTACTCGAAGAGTCATTCCGTAGTGTGATTGCGAAGATGTTTGGCACCGATGAGAATTACGACGTTATCGTGAACCCGGACAAGGGTGACTTCGAGATATGGCGTAACCGTGAAGTAGTGGCGGACGAGGATTTGGAAAATCCGAACCTGCAAATTCCCCTAAGTGAAGCACAGAAGATAGATGCTTCGTATGAGGCGGGCGAGGAAGTGACGGACGAAGTGAACTTTGCCAAGTTCGGCCGCCGTGCCATCCTGAATCTGCGTCAGACATTGGCCTCCAAGATTTTGGAACTGGAAAAAGATAGTATCTATAACAAATATATTGATAAGGTGGGAAGCATCATCAACGCAGAAGTCTACCAGATATGGAAGAAAGAAATGCTGCTGCTCGATGATGAAGGCAACGAGCTGTTGCTGCCCAAGACCGAACAGATACCGAGCGACTTCTACCGCAAGGGTGAGACTGCCCGCGCCGTAGTGGCACGTGTGGACAACAAGAACAATAATCCGAAGATTATCCTGAGCCGTACGTCGCCTGTGTTCCTGCAACGCCTGTTCGAAATGGAAGTTCCCGAAATCAATGACGGACTGATTACCATTAAGAAGATTGCCCGCATCCCCGGTGAGCGTGCAAAGATTGCTGTTGAGAGCTACGATGACCGCATCGACCCGGTAGGTGCCTGTGTCGGTGTGAAGGGTAGCCGTATTCATGGTATTGTCCGCGAGCTTCGCAACGAGAATATCGACGTCATCAACTATACGTCGAACATCCAGTTGTTTATACAGCGTGCCCTCAGCCCTGCCAAGATCTCTTCCATCCGCTTGAACGAGGAAGAACATAAGGCAGAAGTGTTCCTGAAACCGGAAGAGGTTTCGCTGGCTATTGGTAAAGGCGGTTTGAATATCAAGCTGGCCAGTATGTTGACTGAGTACACCATCGACGTGTTCCGCGAATTGGATGAAGCCGTAGAGGATGAAGATATCTACTTGGATGAATTCCGCGATGAGATAGACGGTTGGGTAATCGATGCCATCAAGGCTATCGGTATCGATACTGCCAAGGCAGTGTTGAACGCTCCCCGTGAGTTGTTGATTGAAAAGACGGACCTCGAAGAGGAGACGGTGGATGAAGTATTACGCATTTTGAAATCGGAGTTTGAAGAAGAAGCTGCTGAATAAGGCTGGATGCTTTTTGGGTTTGCACTGACTTCTTTCTCCATTATTCATTAAATTTTAAGTATGACGATTAGGTTAAATAAAGTAACAAGAGATTTGAATGTAGGGATTACGACAGCCGTCGAGTTTCTGCAAAAGAAAGGGTTTACCGTTGAGGCAAATCCGAACACAAAAATTACCGATGAACAGTTCGAACTGCTCAAGAAGGAGTTTAGTACAGACAAGGACCTTAAAATAAAATCGGAACGTTTCAGCCAGGAGCGTCAGAAGGACCGCAACAAGGCATCCGTGGCTATTGACGGTTACGAGAAGAAGGAAGCGCCTGAGAAAGCAAAGCCTGAGGAGATAAAGACAGTCGTTCCCGAAGAAGCACGTCCTAAGTTTAAACCTGTCGGAATGATAGATTTGGATAAGTTGAACCGCAAGCCTGCACCTGCTCCTGTTCAGGAGAAAGAAAAAGAAGTGGAAAAGGTAGTGGAAGAGAAGCAAGTGGAAGAACCTGCACCGGTAGTTGTTGAAGCTCCGAAGCCGGAATCCGCTCCCGCACCTCAGCCTGCGCCGGAACCTGCACCTCAGCCCATGCCGGAGCCCGCACCGCAACCGGAACCGGTTGTGAAGGAAGAGCCCGCTCCCGTAATAGAACCCGCAAAAGTAGAGCCCGCACCCGTGGTGGAAGCAGAGACGAAGGAACAAGTAGAGACAGAGAGTGTTGCAACACCTGAAGTTTCATCTCCTGAAACTCCGGCTGCTGAAACCCCGTCAGCTTCCGATAAAGAAGACGATGGAATCTTCAAGATACATCAGCCCGGAATCGTTTCAAAGATTAACGTCATCGGGCAGATTGACCTGGCTGCATTGAACCAGTCTACACGTCCTAAGAAGAAATCGAAAGAAGAGAAACGCAAGGAACGTGAGGAGAAGGAAAAGCTGCGTCAGGACCAGAAGAAGCAGATGAAAGAAGCTATCATTAAGGAAATTCGTCGCGATGATAGCAAGCAGAAAGATACCAAGGACAGTGGCGATGCCAATGCCAAGAAGAAGCGCGTACGTATTAATAAGGAGAAGGTGGACATCAACAATGCTTCCAACTTCCAGCGCGGCGGCGACCGTCCGAAAGGCCCCGGTGCTCCCGGCGGACATCCGCAGGGTGGTCAGGGCAACAACAATAATAATAAGAACCGCAATAATAAAGACCGCTTCAAGAAACCTGTCATCAAGCAGGAAGTAAGTGAAGAGGATGTAGCAAAGCAGGTTAAGGAAACTTTGGCACGCCTGACTTCCAAAGGAAAGAACAAGGGTGCGAAGTATCGTAAAGAGAAACGTGACATTGCCTCCAACCGTATGCAAGAGCTGGAAGACCAGGAAATGGCAGACAGCAAGACACTGAAGATTACGGAATTCGTAACTGCCAACGAGTTGGCAAGCATGATGGATATCTCCGTAACGCAGGTCATCGCTACTTGTATGAGCGTAGGTATCATGGTTTCTATCAACCAGCGTCTGGATGCCGAGACCATCAACCTGGTGGCTGAAGAGTTCGGTTTCAAGACGGAGTATGTCAGTGCGGAAGTTTCGCAGGCTATCGTCGAAGAAGAGGATGCCGAGGAAGATTTGGAACCGCGCGCTCCGATTGTAACGGTGATGGGTCACGTAGACCACGGTAAGACTTCATTGCTCGACTACATCCGTAAGGCGAATGTAATTGCCGGTGAAGCAGGTGGTATCACACAGCACATCGGTGCTTACCACGTGACGCTGGACGACGGGCGTAAGATTACGTTCCTCGATACTCCGGGTCACGAAGCGTTTACCGCTATGCGTGCCCGTGGTGCCAAGGCTACGGATATTGCCATTATCATAGTGGCTGCCGACGACGACGTGATGCCGCAGACCAAAGAGGCTATCAACCACGCTATGGCTGCCGGTGTTCCTATCGTATTTGCTATCAATAAGATTGATAAACCGACTGCCAACGCGGACAAGATTAAAGAGCAGCTGGCAGCTATGAACTACCTCGTAGAAGAATGGGGTGGTAAGTATCAGTCACAAGATATTTCTGCAAAGAAGGGTATGGGTGTACCCGAATTGATGGAGAAAGTATTGCTGGAAGCGGAAATGCTGGATTTGAAAGCCAATCCGAACCGTCATGCTACCGGTTCCATCATCGAGTCCTCACTGGACAAGGGCCGTGGATATGTAGCTACGGTATTGGTTTCCAACGGTACACTGAAGATGGGCGATATCGTGCTGGCAGGTACCAGCTACGGTAAGGTGAAAGCCATGTTCAACGAACGTAACCAGCGCATGAACGAAGCAGGTCCTTCCGAACCGGCTTTGGTTCTGGGCTTGAACGGCGCTCCGGCTGCCGGTGACACGTTCCACGTTATCGACACGGAACAGGAAGCCCGCGAAATTGCCAACAAGCGCGAACAGTTGCAACGCGAACAGGGTCTGCGTACGCAGAAGATGTTGACGCTCGACGAAGTAGGCCGCCGCTTGGCACTGGGTGACTTCCACGAACTGAACGTAATCGTTAAGGGTGACGTGGACGGTTCGGTAGAAGCATTGAGCGACTCATTGATCAAGTTGTCTACGGAGCAGGTACAGGTAAATGTAATCCACAAGGGCGTGGGCGCTATTTCCGAGTCGGATGTATCGCTGGCTGCCGCTTCGGATGCGATTATCGTCGGATTCCAGGTACGTCCTTCGGGTGCTGCCGCCAAGTTGGCAGAGAACGAAGGTGTGGATATCCGCAAGTACTCCGTGATCTACGACGCTATCGAAGAAGTGAAGGCTGCTATGGAAGGTATGCTTGCACCGACCGTGAAGGAGCAGGTGACTGCGACGATAGAGGTTCGCGAGGTGTTCAACATCACGAAGGTGGGACTCGTGGCAGGTGCCATGGTGAAGACCGGAAAGGTGAAACGCAGCGACAAGGCGCGCCTGATTCGCGACGGCATCGTTATCTTCACCGGAAACATCAATGCCCTGAAACGTTTCAAGGACGATGTGAAGGAAGTGGGTACCAACTTCGAGTGCGGTATCAGCCTGACGAACTGCAACGACATCAAGGTGGGCGATATCATCGAATCTTACGAAGAAGTAGAAGTAAAGCAGACGCTATAAGCGAAATATAAATCTTAGGCACGGATTACACGGATTTCACGGATTGGTTAAAAGAAGACCGTGCTTATCCGTGTAATCCGTGCCTTTTTATAATATATAAGTATGGCAACGATAGACATCATTATCATTGTAGTCATCGGCCTGGGTGCGGTGATTGGTTTCATGAAAGGTTTTGTGAAGCAGTTGGCATCTTTGTTGGGACTGGTTATCGGCTTGATAGCGGCAAAGGCTTTGTATGCTTCGCTGGCGGCAAAGCTGTGTCCCACGTTGACGGACTCTATGACGGTGGCGCAGGTATTGGCATTTGTCCTTATCTGGATAGCGGTTCCCCTGCTGTTCTCCTTGGTGGCATCTTTGCTGACACGGGCTATGGAGGCTGTATCGCTGGGCTGGTTGAATCATTGGCTGGGATGCGGGCTGGGCGCCTTGAAGTTTCTTTTGCTGGTGAGTCTGCTGATTGGCGTTGTTGAATTCCTGGACCCGGAGAATACGATAATTGGCGAAACAAAAAAGAAAGAATCAGTGTTATATTATCCTATGAAGGACTTTGCCGGGATATTCTTTCCTGCGGCAAAGCAAATTACCGAACAATATATATTGAATGAATAATGCAACAAGAAGAACCCAATAAATATGTAAAGGAATTCACTCAAGAGAAATATAAGTACGGTTTCACGACCGATGTACACACGGACATCATTGAGCGCGGGTTGAATGAAGACGTAGTACGGCTTATCTCGGAGAAGAAAAACGAACCGGAATGGTTGTTGGAATTCCGTTTAAAGGCGTACCGCCATTGGCTGACGCTGGAGATGCCTACATGGGCGCATCTCCGTATTCCCGAAATAGATTATCAGGCGATATCCTACTATGCCGACCCTACGAAGAAGAAAGAAGGGCCGAAGAGCATGGACGAGGTAGATCCTGAACTGGTAAAGACATTCAATAAGCTGGGCATCCCCTTGGAGGAACAGATGGCGTTGAGCGGTATGGCGGTAGATGCCGTTATGGACTCGGTATCTGTGAAAACGACCTTTAAGGAGACGCTGATGGAGAAGGGGATTATCTTCTGCTCTTTCAGTGAAGCCGTGCGCGAGCATCCCGACTTAGTGCAGAAGTACCTCGGTTCAGTGGTGCCTTACCGTGATAATTTCTTTGCCGCCTTGAACTCGGCGGTATTCTCCGATGGTTCCTTTGTTTACATCCCGAAGGGGGTACGCTGCCCGATGGAGCTGTCTACCTACTTCCGTATCAATGCCCGCAACACGGGACAGTTTGAACGAACGCTGATTGTGGCGGAAGATGATTCGTATGTTTCCTATCTGGAAGGTTGTACGGCGCCGATGCGTGACGAGAACCAATTGCATGCCGCCATTGTGGAGATTGTGGTGCACGACCGTGCCGAAGTGAAATACAGCACCGTACAGAACTGGTATCCGGGCGATGCCGAGGGCCGGGGTGGTGTTTATAACTTCGTGACGAAGCGTGGCCATTGCAAAGGCGTGGATAGTAAGCTCTCCTGGACACAGGTGGAAACCGGCTCTGCCATCACCTGGAAATACCCGTCTTGCATTCTCTCGGGAGATAACTCGACGGCGGAGTTTTACAGTGTGGCAGTGACCAATAACTATCAGCAGGCGGACACGGGTACGAAGATGATTCATCTTGGAAGGAATACCCGCAGCACCATTGTCAGCAAGGGTATCTCGGCGGGAAAGAGTGAGAACTCTTATCGCGGATTGGTGCGCGTTTCTGCCAAGGCGGATAATGCACGTAATTACAGCCAGTGCGACTCGTTGTTGCTGGGTGATAAATGCGGTGCACACACTTTCCCCTACATGGATATTCATAATGAAACGGCAATCGTGGAACATGAAGCGACGACCAGCAAGATTAGTGAAGACCAGATATTCTATTGCAACCAGCGCGGTATTTCTACGGAAGATGCCGTAGGGCTGATAGTGAATGGCTATGCTAAAGAGGTGCTCAACAAACTGCCTATGGAGTTTGCGGTGGAGGCACAGAAACTGCTGGCTATATCGTTGGAGGGAAGCGTAGGATAAGAATTGTAATAAGTCATTTATAATTAGTAATTATAGAAATGTTAGAGATAAAAGACCTGCATGCCAGCATCAATGGCAAAGAGATATTGAAGGGCATTAACTTGACCATCCGTGATGGCGAGGTGCATGCCCTGATGGGGCAGAATGGTGCCGGAAAGAGTACATTGAGTAATGTATTGGTAGGCCATCCTGCTTATGAGGTAACTCGTGGTACAGTAACTTTCAATGGCAAAGACCTGCTTGCTATGAGTCCCGAAGACCGTGCCCACGAAGGTATCTTCCTTTCGTTCCAGGCACCGGTGGAGATTCCGGGCGTTTCGATGGTGAACTTTATGCGTGCGGCGGTGAACGAGCAGCGCAAGTACCGCCACTTGCCTGCCTTGTCGGCAAGCGAGTTTCTGAAACTGATGCGCGAAAAGCGTGCCATCGTGGAACTGGATAACAAACTTGCTAACCGTAGCGTGAACGAAGGTTTCAGCGGCGGTGAGAAGAAGCGTAACGAAATCTTCCAGATGGCTATGTTGGAACCCACTTTTGCCATTCTCGACGAAACGGACTCCGGCCTCGATGTGGATGCGTTGCGTATTGTAGCCGATGGTTTCAATAAGCTGAAGACTCCGCAGACCAGTGCCATGGTCATCACCCACTACCAGCGTTTACTTGATTATCTGAAACCCGACACGGTGCATGTGCTGCTTGGCGGTCGCATTGTGAAGACCGGCGGCCCCGAGTTGGCTAAAGAGATTGAAGCCCGTGGGTTTGACTGGATAAAGAAAGAGGCAGGAGAATAATTATGAGTGTAGAACAACAATACATAGACCTTTTCTCCCAGACGGAGGCGATGATATGTCGGCATAGTGCCGAGGTGCTGAATGCGCCGCGTGCATCTGCTTTTGCCGACTTCGAGCGGCTTGGCCTTCCCACCCGCAAGCAGGAGAAATACAAATATACGGATGTCAGCAAGTTCTTTGAGCCGGACTATGGCTTGAACCTGAACCGGCTGGATATTCCCGTGAATCCTTACGAAGTATTCAAGTGCGATATTCCTAATATGAGTACCGCCCTTTACTTTGTGGTGAACGATGCCTTCTACAATAAAGCTTTGCCGAAGTCCCATCTGCCGGAAGGCGTTATCTTCGGCAGCCTGAAGGAAGTGGCGGAGCAACAGCCGGAACTGGTAAAGAAATACTATGGCAAGCTGGCCAATACGGCAGAAGATGGTGTGACGGCATTCAATACCGCCTTTGCACAAGACGGCGTGCTGCTGTATGTTCCTAAGAATGTAGTAGTGGAGAAACCCATCCAGTTGGTGAATATCCTGCGGAGTTACGTCAACTTCATGGTGAACCGCCGTGTGCTGATTATCCTCGAAGAAGGTGCGCAAGCCCGTCTCCTGGCGTGCGACCACGCCATGGATAGCGTCAACTTCCTGGCAACCCAGGTGATAGAAGTCTTTGTAGGCGAGAATGCCACGTTCGACTTCTATGAATTGGAAGAGACGCATACCAGCACGGTGCGCATCAGCAATATGTACGTGAAGCAGGAAGCCAACAGCAATGTACTGTTGAACGGAATGACGCTGCACAACGGTACTACCCGTAACGCCACCCAGGTACTGCTTGCCGGTGAAGGTGCCGAACTTAACCTCTGCGGCATGGCCATTGCCGACAAGAACCAGCATGTAGATAATAACACTACCATCGACCATGCCGTCCCTAATTGTACCAGTAACGAACTCTATAAGTATGTGCTCGACGACCAGGCAACCGGCGCCTTTGCCGGCTTGGTATTGGTGCGCCCCGACGCGCAGCACACCAGTTCACAGCAGACCAACCGCAACCTCTGCGCCACCCGCGAGGCACGTATGTACACCCAGCCGCAACTGGAAATCTACGCCGATGATGTGAAGTGCAGCCACGGTGCTACGGTGGGGCAGCTCGATGAAGCCGCTTTGTTCTATATGCAGCAGCGCGGTATTCCGGCACGCGAGGCACGCCTGCTGCTGATGTTTGCCTTCGTGAATGAAGTAATTGACACCATCCGCCTGGATGCCTTGAAAGACCGTCTGCATCTGCTGGTGGAGAAGCGTTTCAGGGGCGAACTGAATAAGTGCCAGGGATGTGCCATCTGTAAATAAAAGCCTCTCCCCCGGCCCCTCCCCCGTAGGGAGGGGAGAGTGGGCATCTAACTTTTAATATATGTTCATTATGAATGACAGTATAAATAAGAATGTTTCTGCTCCCTTCCCTACGGGGGAGGGGCTGGGGGAGAGGCTCAGAGCCGATTTTCCCATACTTTCCCGCGAAGTATATGGCAAACCGTTGGTTTATTTCGATAACGGGGCGACTACCCAGAAGCCTCGCTGCGTGGTAGATGCCATTACGGATGAGTATTATTCGGTCAATGCCAACGTGCACCGCGGCGTACACTTCCTGTCGCAGCAGGCTACGGAATTGCATGAAGCATCACGAGAGACTGTACGGAAATTCATCAATGCCCGCAGCACGAACGAGATTATCTTTACGCGCGGCACCACGGAGAGCATCAACCTTCTTGTATCCAGCTTCGGCGAGGAATTTATGCAAGAGGGAGATGAAGTGATTCTTTCTGTGATGGAGCATCACAGCAACATCGTTCCCTGGCAACTGCTGGCAGCCAAGAGGGGCATAGCCATCAAAGTGATTCCGATGAATGACAAAGGCGAACTGCTGCTGGATGAGTATAAGAAACTCTTCTCCGAACGCACGAAGATTGTCAGCATTACCCATGTCTCCAATGTGCTGGGCACCATCAATCCGGTGAAGGAAATGATTGAGTTTGCCCATGAGCAAGGCATCCCCGTGCTGGTGGACGGTGCACAATCCATTCCCCATCTGTCGGTGGATGTGCAAGACCTCGATGCCGATTTCTACGTATTTTCAGGACACAAAGTCTACGGCCCTACCGGGGTGGGTGTACTTTATGGCAAAGAAGAATGGCTGGACAAGATGCCTCCCTACCAGGGCGGCGGTGAAATGATACAGCACGTCTCTTTTGAACGTACCACTTTCAACGAACTTCCCTTCAAGTTTGAGGCAGGTACGCCGGATTATATTGGTACTACCGGGCTTGCCAAGGCTTTGGACTATGTTTCACTCATTGGCATGGACAAGATTGACGCTTACGAACATGGACTGACCCAATACGCCACACAGCGCCTGAAAGAAATTCCCGGTATGCGCATCTTTGGCGAAGCAGCCGAGAAGGGCAGCGTCATTTCTTTCCTTGTAGGCGATATCCACCACTTTGATATGGGCACGCTGCTCGATCGCCTCGGCATTGCCGTGCGCACCGGACATCACTGCGCCCAACCGCTGATGCAACGCCTCGGCATCGAAGGTACGGTGCGTGCCTCCTTCGGCCTCTATAATACTAAAGAAGAGGTGGATACGCTGGTAGCAGGTATCGAACGTGTCAGCAAAATGTTTTGATTTATTGTTGGGAATCAAGCGGCAGATAGATTACCATACGTGTTCCGTCGCTGTATCCAGAATCGACGAATATGTCGCCGGATAGCCTTTGTATAATCAATCGGCATAGATACAAACCCATTCCTTGCCCCTGGGAGAAAGTATCCAATTTGGTGAAGCGCTGGAACACCTCTTCCTCCTTGCCGGTAGGAATGCCGCGTCCCGTATCGGTGACGTAGATTTCCACCCGGTTCTCTGCTTCATTTCTCTGCAACTTGAGTGATATGGAACCTTGGTCAGTAAACTTATTGGCATTGCTGAGGAGGTTCTCGATAACCAGCGACAGATATTGTTGGTTGCTGGAGATAAAGAGATCGTCCTCCGGCAGTTCCAGTTGGTAGGTGATGCCGTCCTTGCCTTGTTGCTCTACTTTTTTCATCTCGTGTGTGCAGATGTTGCGGATGTTCACCGTTTCCCGTGGCAGGGGTTCATCCGATGAATCGAGGTTGGATACCACGAACAAATGCTCTATCAGTGAGGTGAGTAACTCCGAGTTGCGCGTAATGAGTTTGGAGTATTCCCTTTTGCTTTCCTCGTCGTCGAAACTGTCATCGGTAATGATGTCGGAGAAGCCGACGATGGCGTTGAGCGGAGTACGTATCTCGTGGCACATGGAGCTGATGAAGGCACTTTTCATTTTCTCGCTTTCTTCGGCTTTCAGATGCAACCGGTGCAGGGTTTTCTTCATCCGTTTTTCCTTTTTCAAGCTGTAATATAAATAGAGGCAGATAACCAGTACCAGAAACAGGATAGAACCGAGGGTAATAAGCAGAATGCGTTTGTTCTTGTTCTCCAACTGGACGTTTTTGTAGTTCAGGTTGTCTACATCGTACTTCACTTGCAACTCGTTCATCTGTTGTTCGAACTTGGAGGATTCGATGGAGTCTTGTTTCTGCACGTATAGCTTGTGAAACTTGAAGGCATTTTCGTAGTCGCCCATGGCTTCGTATATCTGCGATGCATTTTCGAGAAAACCGGGAATGTTGGACGGGCTCAGGATGCCGGAATATTTGATGAGGCTATCGTTGGTGGCAAGTGCACCGGCATAATCTTTCTTGTACATGGCGTAGTAGTGCAACGCCAGGAAGCAGTTATACTTGTCGATAGGTTCGGTTACCTTCCTACTCATTTCATAGACGTGCCGGTGGTATTCCTCTCTCTTTTCTTCGGACAACTGCTCACTGCGTATCAGCAGGGAGGTATAGCATTGCAGATAGCGAAGTTCGATATTATAGAAAGGGCGCTTATGGGCATAGTAGAGGTTGTAAAAATGTTCGTACTGGTGAAGCATGTCTTCTATGCACTCGATGAATTCCTTGGTTTCGCCCAGATAGCTGAGCGTATTGATGTAGCTCCAGGCGGTGGTGGTACGGATACGTTCGCCTTCGCGGTCGGGTAGGAGTTTGGAGTACTTGTAGGCGGTGCCCAGATAGCTCAGAGCTTCTTTATACTTATTCTTATGATAGAGGCCATCGCCTGTGGTATAGGCTTGTTCTACCTGAATGTAGATATTATTCTTGTCGGTAGACGGATCGTTCAGAAATTTCAGTTCTGCTTCGATAGCTTCTTCTCCATTGTTGTTTCTGATTTTCTTGTCGAACACTCTCATCCGCAAGAAAGAGAGGTACGGAAGGGTTTCCTCAAAATCTGCCGTTTGCTCAATCACTTGCATGTAATGCCGGACCGAATCGAGTTCATAGACCTTGATGTAGGCAGAGGCGATGTCGGTAAGCGTATTTAGAGCATCAATTTTATAGTCGGCCTTCCGGGCGATGTGGTAGGCTTCTTTGAGATAAGAAAGCTCCTCGGGCCTTTCAAAGTAGAGATCGGCCAAATTGCGGTAGGTAGCTATCTGTATGGAGGGATTGGTCGTAGTAGTGGCTATGCGCAAGAGGCTGTCCCTCGTTGCGGTAGTTTGTCCCAGCATATAGGCAGTTCCCAGTATAGAGAATAATATATAGCAAAGGAGTTTTCTCATAGATAATATGCTTGTTCATGGGCAAATATACAAATAAAAAGCTATGAATGCTGACGAAGAGATATCTTTTTGTATAAACAGGAATGTTTCTTCCCTTTTTTCCTTGCATATGTTCTTTATAATCAATACTTTTAGGGGCTAGTTTAACCTTTTAATCAATTAATGCTATGGACCAAATGCTTTTTTGGCTGGTTCCAGCCGCTTCTGTGTTGGCGCTTTGTTTCGCCTGGTATTTCCACCGTCAGATGATGAAAGAGAGTGAGGGAACTCCTCAAATGATTAAAATTGCCGCTGCGGTGCGTAAGGGGGCGATGTCTTATCTTCGTCAGCAATATAAGATTGTGGGCTGGGTATTCCTGGGACTGGTAATCCTCTTTTCTATCATGGCGTATGGCTTTGGGGTACAGAACTCCTGGGTGCCTATCGCATTCCTTACCGGTGGTTTCTTCTCCGGTCTTTCCGGTTTTCTGGGCATGAAGACGGCAACGTATGCTTCGGCACGTACGGCCAATGCCGCCCGTACTTCGCTGAATGCGGGGCTGCGCATTGCCTTCCGCAGTGGTGCGGTGATGGGATTGGTAGTTGTAGGACTGGGATTACTCGACATTTCTTTCTGGTACTTGCTGTTGAATACAGTCATTCCCGTTGACCTGATGACCCCGACGCACAAACTCTGCATCATCACCACTACGATGCTGACCTTCGGTATGGGAGCCTCGACGCAGGCACTGTTTGCCCGTGTGGGTGGCGGCATTTATACCAAAGCTGCCGACGTGGGTGCCGACCTGGTGGGCAAGGTAGAAGCCGGTATTCCGGAAGACGACCCGCGAAACCCCGCGACGATTGCCGACAACGTAGGCGATAACGTGGGCGACGTGGCAGGTATGGGCGCCGATTTGTACGAGAGTTATTGCGGTTCCATCCTGGCAACGGCTGCATTGGGGGCGGCTGCCTTTATCCATACGGGCGATACGCTGATGCAGTTCAAGGCGGTGATTGCGCCGATGCTGATTGCGGCAGTGGGTATCATCCTTTCCATTATCGGCATCTTCTCGGTGCGCACCAAGGAGGATGCCAAGATGCGCGACTTGCTGAATGCGCTGGCTTTCGGTACGAACCTTAGTTCGGTACTGATTGTGGCAGCTACTTTCTTCATCCTTTGGCTGCTGGGACTGGACAACTGGATGTGGATTTCCTGCTCCGTGGTAGTGGGGCTGGTAGTAGGCATCATCATCGGACGTTCCACCGAGTATTATACTTCCCAATCCTATCGGCCTACGCAGAAACTGAGCGAGAGCGGAAAGACCGGTCCGGCTACGGTTATCATTTCCGGCATCGGACTGGGTATGCTTTCTACGGCTATCCCTGTGATTGCAGTAGTCATCGGCATCATTGCTTCTTACCTGTTTGCTTCCGGTTTCGACTTTGCCAATGTAGGCATGGGGCTCTATGGCATCGGCATTGCAGCGGTAGGTATGCTGTCTACGCTCGGCATCACGCTGGCTACGGACGCTTACGGGCCGATAGCCGACAATGCAGGCGGTAATGCCGAAATGTCCGGTTTGGGCGAGGAAGTGCGCAAGCGTACGGATGCGCTCGATTCACTGGGCAACACCACCGCAGCTACGGGCAAGGGTTTTGCTATCGGTTCCGCCGCCTTGACGGGGCTTGCGCTGCTTGCTTCTTATATCGAGGAGATTCGTATCGGCCTGTCGCGCCTTGGCATGACTGAACTTATGTCCGGTGGCGAGACGGTCCGGGTACAGGATGCTACGTTCTTCGACTTTATGCACCATTATGAGGTGACGCTGATGAACCCGAAGGTACTTTCGGGTATGTTCCTCGGTTCGATGATGGCGTTCCTGTTCTGCGGACTGACGATGAATGCCGTAGGCCGTGCCGCTTCCCACATGGTAGATGAGGTACGCCGCCAGTTCCGCGAAATCAAAGGTATTCTGACGGGTGAGACGGAGCCGGATTACGAGCGCTGTGTAGCTATATCTACGAAAGGCGCTCAACGCGAAATGGTGCTGCCGTCGCTCATTGCCATTATTGCTCCTATCCTGACGGGATTAATTTTCGGTGTTCCCGGTGTGCTGGGATTGCTCATCGGCGGATTGAGCAGCGGATTCGTGCTTGCCATCTTCATGGCGAACGCGGGCGGTGCATGGGACAACGCGAAGAAATACGTAGAAGAAGGTAACTTCGGCGGAAAGGGCAGTGAAGTGCATAAGGCTACCGTGGTAGGCGATACCGTAGGCGATCCGTTCAAAGATACTTCCGGCCCGAGCTTGAATATCCTTATCAAACTGATGAGTATGGTGGCTATTGTGATGGCAGGATTGACCGTTGCGTGGAGCCTCTTCTAATGGAGAAACGCCCGTTCCCCTGAGGGAACGGGCGTTTTCGCTTATGGGAACGATTGTTACTTCCCGTAGTCGTCGTACATCATCAGCAGATGCGACGAGCTCCAGCTAAAGTGCGGCGCTTTCAGCCGCTCGCCTGTGTGCGTGCCGTAGTTTTCGTGGATGGGCGCTCCTTCCTTCAGTCCGCTCAGGCGGTCGAACACTTGGAGGGTGTATTCATCCGCCAGTTTGTGGTAACCATAGTTGCGCAGTCCGCGGATGGCGAAGTACGTCTGATCCAGCCAGATGGGGCCACGCCAGTAGCCGCGCGGGTTGTACTTGGGATTGTCCGCAGCGATGGTGGGGAAGGGGATGTAGGTAGAGAACTTCGCGGTGTCCTGCAACGTGGGCAGCATGGCGTCTACTTGCGCTTGGGTGGCTATTTGCGTCCATAGCGGGGTGTAGGCTTCGCAGCCCGGCTCTTCGACGAACGAGCCGTCCTTCAGGCGTCGGTCGCAGAAGAAGTTGATGTTGCGGTCGAAGAAGTAATCGGCCACCCGGTCGCTGTAATCCGGTCCGTCGAAGGGAACTTTCAGCAGTCCGGCAAATTTCTTCAGCAGCCGGCATTCCATTGCCAGGTAGGCGTTCAGGTCTACGCTCTCCTGGTCCATGCTCCAGGCGTCGTCGGCGCCGTCGTTCTTCAGCATCACGGCGTTGTCAAAGCGGATGGCATTGTCCATGCCGCTTTCCCAGGCAGCAGCTTCGAGCGTGCCGTCGGTGGAGCCGTATTCGCACATGCCGTTGCGGTTGTGGTCGCGCTTCTGATACCACCATTTATAGTAGGAGAGCAGTTGCGGGTACATCTCGGCTACGAAAGTCGTGTCGCCCGTGTGGGTGAAGATTTCGTCTACCGCCCAGCATACCAGGGGCGGCTTGCTGTCGCGGGCGTTGTTCTCCGACGGGTCGGTGTAGATGCAGTCGATAATCATGCCGTCCGGCTGCTGATAGTCGAACATGGCGCGGATGTTGTTCTTTGCCAGTTCGGGATCGAACTTGGCGGTGCCGGCACTGAAGCGCCAGCTGTCCCATGCCCAGAAGCCGACGAAGTAGCCCACGGCATGGCTGGGGATGATGCCCTCGTGCAACAGTCCGCCGCGGTGCGTGCGCCAGTTGGAGATAAGGGTGGTGACGGCTTTCACGGCGATGCGGTCGTACTCGGGTTTCATGTCCGTGCGCAGTATCTTGGTGAGGTAGCCTTCCCAACGCTCGGCGTTGATTTGCAACGCGCCTTCGGGGTGGTTCAGCAGGGCGGGCAGGTTCTGCCGTCCGGCAGCCATGTCTTTTTCGGAGGTGAAGAAGGAGATGGCTACGTTGACGGGGTACTTGGGTGCGCGGACGAGGGCGGTGTAGTTGTTATCGCCTGCCGTCAGCACTACATCCGGGGTGAAGGTCACCGTGACGCATTCGCCGCTGGGATGGCAGGCGATGACGGTTTGCTGCTCTACGCTGACGGTGACGTTGCGCCCCCATCGGCTGCCGGTCAGCAGCAGGTCTTCGGCACGGTCGGCCTCGATGCGCAGCAGGGCGGTGGAGGCGCTGACGAAGTTGAGGCGCTGCGTGATGCTGCCGTTGGCGCTGTGGGCGGAGAGGTAGAGTTCACCGGGATAATAGCAGGTAGAGTCGGGCGTGAAGACGGCTTCGGCATCTTTGGCAAAGCCCACGATGGTAGCCGACTGCGCCATCCACTGGCGGCGGAACATATCGAGGCTGAAGGGACCGCAGAAACCGTTTATCCATTTGTCCTTCTCGGGCGGGGTGAAGCCCATCCACGAGCCGGCATCGGTGAACCATCCGTAGCAGCGGTGCAGGGTGTCGGGTGTGTAGGCGATGTCCAGTATGTTGTCGAAGGCATACCGTTTCTCGGCCACGCTCTTGCTGCCGGTGCTGCAGGCGGTGAGGCCTGCCAGCAACAGAGCAAGGAGTATAAGAGGTATAAACTTGTGTCGCATATTGTTTCTTGCTTTTTGATACCCCCCGGCCCCCCTGAAGGGGGGAGGGGGATACTTCGTTTAATATATAGTAGAACTGTTCTCCGTCCCCTTTAGGGGAACGAGGGGTCGGGGGTAATGGGTGAGAGTGTGAAGCTGTACTTCCATTCGTGCGGAGTGATGGTGTACTCGGGATGCACTTGCGCGCCCCATGTATTGTCACCGCCCACGCCCATTTGCAGATGGTCGATGTTGAGCCATACCATATCTTTCTTCTCGATGCTTCCCCCGTGGCGGCGTTCCACCTGAGACGGGCGATATTCGATGTCTTCCATCGGGAAGTTCCAGGCGCTGACGCTTAGCGGTTCCTCACCGGTGACGAGCAAGCCTTCGCCGGCTGCATTGCGCAGGGCTGTCCAGCGCACGTCGCAGTGGTTGGCTGTCTCCTGGGCACGTACGTACGGGTGGTATTGTTCCCAAACCGTGGCGTTGTATAGTCCTACCAGCGCACCTGTCTTGCGGTCGGCATAGTTCTCCTGCGGGCCGCGTCCCAGCCAGGTCATCATTTCATATTCGGCAGGGAGTATCATGCGCATACCCAGGCGTGGCATCTCGTTCAAGGCCAACTTGCCGGGAGTGAAGTGCATCGTCACCTGTACGGCACCGTTCGGACGGATGTTGTAGGTCGTCTGCAATGTGGCATCCTGTGCTTCCATGCGGTAGGTGGCGGTGACGGTTGCCAGTTGGTTGCCTTCCTTCACGTCGATGCTCGTCAGTTTGGCATCGCGTCCGGCAGTCTTCCAGGTAGCGCAGCGTTCCAGGTGTCCGTTCGGGATGTCGTTGTCGGTCAGCGGACGCCAGAAGTTGGGTTGCAGGCCTTCCTTAATCAAGTTCTTTCCGTTGTAGGCGAGTTCCGTCATTTCACCGCTCTTGGTAGAGAAAGCGATTTGGAAGTTGTCGCCTTTCAGCGTGAGGACGTCGGCGTTGCGGTCTACGGCCAGCGTTCCGTTTACGGGTTCGGTAGCTTTGGCAACCGGAACGGAAGGCAACTCCCATTGCTCGATGGCAACCTCGTGTCCCTTCGGCACCAGCGGCGCGGCTTGTTTGGTGAAGGCGCGCAGGGTGAGGAAGTATTCCTTGCCATCGGCAGGGAGTGCCTTCAGCGGCAGTTCGATGTTGGCGGAAGTGCGGGGAGCGATGGCGGGGAAATCCGTTTCGCCGCTCTGCACCGTCTTGCCGTCGCACTCCACTGCCCAGCGCAGGGTGTAGCCTTCCAGGCCGATGAAGTCGTGCCAGTTGGTTACCTTTATCTGGTTGGCTGTGAAGGCGAGCGGCTCAAAATGGATGTATTGCAGTACTTTCTTCACTTCATAGATGTGCGGGTGCAGGCTGCGGTCGGCAGCTACCAGGCCGTTGGCGCAGAAGTTGGAGTCGTTGACGATGCCTACGAATCCCATGTCACCGCCGAAGGCTTCGATGTCGTGCCCCTTCTCGTCCTTGATGGCAAAAGTCTGGTCCACCCAGTCCCAAATGAAGCCGCCTTGCAGTTGGTCGTATTTGTAAATCAAGTCCCAGTAGTCCTGGAAGTTTCCTACGCTGTTGCCCATGGCGTGTGCATACTCGCAGAGAATCAGCGGGCGGGCATCGCGTTGGTTCACGTGCTGGCGAAGCCGCCAAATGCGGGCGTACATGGGGCAGTAGATGTCGCTCTTGGCGTTGTAACCGCCGCCTTCGTACTGCACGGGGCGGGTGGTGTCTACGCTCTTGGTGTAGTCGTACAGCGTTTCGAAGTGCTTGCCGTAGCCCGATTCATTACCCATAGACCAGGTGACGATGGCGGTCACGTTGCGGTCGCGGGCTATCATCCGGCTCATACGTTGCATGAAGGGAAGTTCCCAGTCGGGGTAGTTGGCAAGCGTACGGTCTTTGTGATCCATCATGCCGTGGCTTTCGATGTTGGCTTCGGACACCATGTAGAGTCCGAATTCGGTGCATAGCTCGTACCAGGGGGCGTTGTTCGGGTAGTGGCAGTTACGTACGGCGTTCAGGTTGAATTGTTTCATCAGTTGGATGTCGTGTATCATGGTAGCCACGCTGACGGTGCGGCCTTTGTGGGCGTCGTGCTCATGGCGGTTCACGCCTTTGAAGAGTACTGCCTGGCCGTTAATCATCTGCATTCCATTGGTCATCTCTACCGTGCGGAAACCGAAGAGGTGGGTGAATGATTCCAGCGGACGGCCTTGTGCATCGAAGGTGCTGACCACCAATGTATAGGTGTTCGGCGTTTCGGCGTTCCAGGGACGTGCGTCGGGGAACATCTTCTCAATGGTGAAGAGGGTATCGGTGGCAGAAGCAACGGACTTCTTCCGGTCGTAAGCTACCGCTTCGCCGTCCATCACTTTCACTTCTACCGTTTCTCCCGCCTTCGGCCGGTGGAGCAGGACGTCGAGTTTCAGTTCGCCGTCTTTATATCCGTTCACCAGTTCGGCGGTCATCCTGAAGTCCTTGACGCGGCTTTGCGGACGGGCGTAGAGGTAGACGCTGCGTTCGATGCCGCTGTATTTCCAGTAGTCCTGTCCTTCCAGATAGGAACCGTCGCTGTAGCGGAATACTTTTACTGCCAGCTTGTTGCTACCCTTCTTCAACAGTTTGGTAACGTTGAAGTGCGACGGCAGACGGCTGTCTTCGGCATAACCGGCAAGTTCGCCGTTCACCCAAACATAGTAGGCAGACTCCACTCCCTCGAAGTCGAGGAAGATATCCATGCCTTCCCAACCGGCTGGCACGTTGAATTCGCGGATGTAGGCGCCCACCGGATTGTAGTCGGCAGGTACGTACGGCGGATTGGCAGGGAATGGATAGCGTGTGTCTGTATAGATAGGTGCATCGAAGCCTTGCAGTTCCCAGCTTCCGGGAACTTCTATCTTGCTCCATTTGCGGGTGCTGTAACCCGGCTTCTGAAAATCTTTGGGGCAAAGGTCGTTGTTCTTCGAGAAGAGGAACTTCCAGGTGCCGTCCAGTGAAATGCGACGTTCCGTGGCTGGATTTACATCGAACCGTACGTCGGCAGGCAGGGCGCGTTGCTTCAAGGCGGCGGCTTCATTCTTGAAAGGAGTGAAGTGCGCGGACATCGGTTCTCTGTTTATCTCGTTGACTTGCGGATTCTGCCACGGCTCGTTATCGGCGAGGGCGGCGGTGCAAAGCAAGGAGGAGAGAAGGAAGGTATAAAGTTTGGTTTTCATATTTTATCAATTATCAATTATCAACTAAATGGAGCAGAACAATGTCACCAGGAACGGCACACTGAAATCTACCACAAATCCGTGGAAAATGGAAACTACTACGAACTGCTGTCCCGCGGTGCGTGTAATGATGGGCAGTGTGGTGTCCATCGTCGTGGCGCCTCCGGCAGAGATAGGGGCGAGGTTCCCGAACCAGCGTACCAGTAGCGGTGCAGCCAGCAGTGTCAGTATTTCGCGGGTGATGTTGGCAAGCAGGGCGATGGTTCCTAATTCCGCTCCCTTGTACTCCGTGATGAAGATACTCGAAAGCGAATAGTAGCCGAAGCCCGATCCTACGGCGAGGCAGTCTGTTACGGAACGGTGTGTCAGTATCAGGCTGACAGCAGCGGAACCCGCCAATGTACCCAGTATCGTCATCACAGGCAGGAACACCAACCGCGGATTGAGCGAACGGAAGTTCTTCAATGTCTGCGGATCGTTTCCTACACTCAGCCCCACGCTGAACATCAGTGCACAGAGCGCGTAGTAGCTGATATTGGTTTCTGCAATGTCAAAAGGCAGCAGGTGGCAAACTCCGGCAATCGTGCCCAGCACGAAAAAGCCTACGATGATAAGACTTCCTTTCATGCCTGGCCTCCTTTCCTTTTATATAAGGCTCTCCACAATGCCCAGGCAGCAATGACGCTTCCCAGTGTTCCGCCCAATGTGAGGATAATTGCTTCGAGTCCGATGGTATGGAGTCCTTTGATGATCTGCTCATTGCTTCCCACCTCGATGCCGAGGATGAAGAGCAGCAACCAGATAAGCAGTGTGATAATCTGGTGTATTTTCTTTAAATTCCGTTTCCGTAAGAGATAGCCCAGCAGCATTCCTGTGAGCATCAGTCCGATGATTGTAAACATTGTTTATATGGTTTTGTGGGTAGAAGGAAAACTGTCTAACCTTCAGAAACACCTCTTACTCAAAGAGAGAGAGATGCTTCTGAGGTTTGACAATTGCAAAACTACTTCATTTCCAAATATCTATTGTTCTCTTTCACTCCTTTTTTTTGTGCAGGGCATAAGCGGAATGAGAATTCCATCTTGCGGGCGGGAATTAGGTACGGCTCATGCGGGTAAGCCCCCCAGCTGGTATCTCCGCCCACACCCATTTGCTTGAGGTCGATGTTCCAAGTCACCATATCTTTGGGTTGGATGTCTGAGATGTGGCGTTGTGACTTGTGCGTGGTGGGTTCATCCAAATCTTCTGTAGGGAAGAGGTAGGCACTGCTGCTGATTGTAGGTATACCTATAGCCATCAAGCCATTGCCTTTCAGGTCGGTGAGACTCATCCAACGCACATCGGTCTTGTTGCCGTTTTCTTGCGGACGGTCGTAAGCGAAGTATTGTTCGGCTACGCTACCCTTGTAGAGACCCATAAAGGATGAAGCGTTGCGGTCGCAATAGTTCTCGTGCGGACCTCTGCCTAACCATGCCATCTGGTCGTATTGCTTGTTTAGGGTGATACTCACGCCCAGGCGGGGCATTAAGGGCAAAGTGTCGTTGGCCGGAATGAAAGTGCAGTTCACATCAAGGCTTCCCTTCGGTGAGAAGTGGTAGCGGACGATGAATTCCGAACCGGCAACTTCTTCGGGCAGGCGGTATTGCGATACCACTTCGTATCCGTCTTTGTCAAGCGCTTTTTTCTCTAATGAGGTGAGCTTGGCACCACGTCCGGCTTCGCGCCATGGGCGTAGGGTCTCGTTCATGTCGTTACCCATGTCATTGTCTGTCACGGGACGCCAGAAGTTGGGGCGCAATGCTTCCTTAATCATTTCTTCCTCACTCTCTTTGAACGAGCAGAGTGCTCCGGTAGTTTTGTCGAATCCCACACTGACGTTTCCGGCAGTGAGAACAAGTACGGTCTCGCCGTCGGTTACTGTCACGTCGCCTGAGGCTACTTTCGGGGTAATAGCCTTATAGAAGGGAAGTTTCACTTGCTCGGCAGCTAATTGTGTACCGGCCTTCAGCAGACCCTCGTCATGCTTTTGGCTGGCATAGAAATTCAGGTAGTATTCTACTCCTTCGGTGGGATGGATAGCGGGGAACTGTGTTTGGAATACCCCTGTCTGTTGAGCGGGCAAGTCCACGTTATCTATGTGGCCTTGTGCCAATATTTCACCGTTGCCTTCCAAGCGCCAAGTGAAGTCGAAGTCATTCAGATTGGTGAAGAAGAACTTGTTTTTAAGCTCTACCAAGCCTTCGTGATAATCGAGCAATCTGAAAGCCATATTTTGGTATACCCGCTTCACCTCGTGTATGTGAGGTTTTAAAGTGCGGTCTGCGGCAACCAGGCCGTTTATGCAGAAGTTTGCTGAACTTGGGGTACCCTCGGGGGCGAGGTCGCCGCCGTAGGCCCAATAGAACTTACCGTCATCGGTTTTGGCATAAAGACCCTGATCCACCCAGTCCCAGATGTGACCACCTTGCAGGGAAGGGTACTTCTCGATGATGTCCCAGTAGTCTTGCAGATTGCCTTCACTATTACCCATCGCGTGTGCATATTCGCATAGGATGAGGGGCATGGTGGGCAGGTAGAGGGAGTGGTTGAGCAGCACGTCTAACTTCTTGTACATGGGGCAGTAGATGTCAGTGAAGGGACGGTCTTTGCCTGCATCCTCGGAGTGTACGGGGCGGTTGGAGCGGTCGTGGGCATGAATCCAGTCATAGGTGGCTTGGAAGTTGCAGCCCGAGCCGGTTTCGTTGCCCAGTGACCAGATGATGATGCAAGGGTGGTTCTTGTCACGCTCAAACATACGTTCTGTACGGTCGATGAATGCTTTCTGCCATTCGGGTTGGTTGGCGAGGCACTGGTCCGGTTTGTAGCCCATGCCGTGGCTTTCGATGTTGGCTTCGTCTACCACATACATACCGTAGATGTCACACAACTCATACCAGCGCGGGTCGTTGGGATAGTGAGAAGTGCGCACGCTGTTGATGTTGTTCTGTTTCATCAGTTCCAGGTCGCGTATCATGGAGGCTTCGTCCACTACATGGCCGTGGTAAGGATCGTGCTCGTGGCGGTTTACGCCTTTGATATAGACCGGTTGCCCATTGACGAGTAACTGCGCGTGCTTGATTTCCGATTTGCGGAATCCGATGTTACGGCAGATGTACTGTGTTTGGCCGCCGGCGCGCAGGGTAATCAGCATCTGGTAGAGGTGGGGTTTTTCAGCACTCCACAGCAGAGGTGCTTCGATGTGCTTCTGGAAGTGCAACTTGCTGTCTTTGGCGCGTTGGCGTTCGGCATAGATAATCTTTCCTTCTTTGTCTGTCAGGCTCACTTCCACTTCAGCGCCTTTCACTTTGGGAGCTTGGGTGCGTTGGCTGTTTTGGGAGTTGTCCAGTTCCACGTAGAGGTGGAAGTCGGCGTCTTTATACTCGTTGTCGAGATCGGTCACCACTTCAAAGTCACGCACATGGATATTGGAGCGGGCATAAAGGTATACGTCGCGTTGTATGCCGGCGAAGCGCCAGTAATCCTGGTCCTCTAAGTAGTAGCCGTCGCTGAATTTGAATACTTGTACGGCAATCTCGTTTTGTCCGGTCACTGCGTAGGGAGTGATGTCGAACTCGCTGGGAGTCTTGGAGTCTTGCGAGTAACCTACTTTCTCACCGTTGACCCACACATAGAAAGCTGACGCTACACCACCGAAGTGGAGGATGATTTGCTTGCCTTTCCAGTTGGCGGGAACAGTGAACGTACGTCTGTATGAGCCCACAGGACTGTTTTCCACGGCAATGAGTGGCGGGTTGCGCTTAATACCATAGCCGGCACCTACATAGAAGGGATAGCCGTAGCCTTCCAACTCCCAGTTGGCTGGTACTTTGATGTTGTCCCATCCGCTTACATCATAGCCCTTTTCAAAGAAGTCCATCGGGCGCTGGTCCGAGCGGGGAACAAACTGGAACTTCCAGGTTCCGTTCAGCGATTGGAAATATTCCGATTGGCTCTTATCGTTCTTCATTGCCTTCTCCTTGGTAGTGTAGGCCATGAAGGTGGCAGCGGAAGGCAGGCGGTTGATGTGCAGTACGTCAAAGTTCTCCCAGTCGTTATCCGAGTGGGGATATTTGTCAGTTCTTACGGCGGTTTCTGCTTTCTTGGCATCATCCGTCTTGTTCATGGGTGTACCGTCGTACTGTGCAAATGCGCATAGTGGCAGCATCAGTGCGAGGGTACAGATTGAATGTATCTTATTCATATTTATATGCTTTTAAATGATGTATAAACGTTTGCCTTTTTGGGGCCTTTGTGAATTCGTTCTGTGTGAGAATCACTCATCAAGCAGCATTTTGATTATACATGCTGAGCTCCAGCCGAAATTAGGCGAGTTGAGTGCTTCGCCCGTCAGCGGATTATAGTTTTCGTGAATGGGACCATCGGTGGTGAGACCTTGGGCATTGTTGATAAACTTCTCGGTCAGTATGTCGGCTTCTCGGTCGAAACCATAGTTACGGAGTCCGGTGATGCCGAAGTACACTTGGTCTACCCAGACAGGCCCGCGCCAGTAACCGCGCACGGGGCGCAGGCGGGGATGGCTGATATCTAAGGTGCCCAATGGAAGGGTAGAATTGAATTTCTGCGGGTCCATCATCTTCTGCATTACCTGTTTGGCCTGTTCAGGGGTGGCGATGCCTGCCCAGAGCGGTAGCCAGCATTCGGCGCCCATTACCTTGATGTGTTCGCCGGTATCAATGCGGGTGTCGTAGAAGAATCCGGTCTCCTTGTCCCACATCTTTGTTTGTACAAACTCTTTGATAACTTCGGCTTCGGCATTGAGCTGAGCCGCCAGTTCGGGCTTGTTCAGAATGGTTGCCATTTCGGCCAGGAGGGTCTTGTCTACGTAGAGGAATGAATTCAGGCAGATATTCTCCTGATTCATGGACCATGCCTTCTCGCCGTTCTTTAGCATCACGGCATCGTCGAAGCGCACGCCGTTGTCCATGCCGCTTTCCCAGCAGGCAGCGATGAGAGTGCCGTCGGTGGAACCGTATTCGCAGATGCCGTTATGGTTGTGGTCGCGTTCGGCATACCACCACTGATGGAACTTATAGAGCTTGTCAAACATTGCTTCGAGGAATTTTTTGTCGCCGGTAGCTTTATACACGTTCATAGCTCCCCAAGCGGCTACGGGCGGTTTGGCATCGCGCCAATTATTGCGTGCCTTGTTGTAACCGATGAAGTCGGGCACCATGCCGTTATCTGCTTGATAGTCGAAGAGGGTAATCATTTCGCTCTTGGCTATCTCCTCATTGAAGTGCACGTTGCCTGAAGCAATTTTCCAGGAGTCCCACGACCAGATGCCGTTGATGAATCCGTTGTATGATGGGTTACTGCCGCCATGCAGGATGTCGCCGGCAGGAGTACGGTAGTTGGTGTTCAGGGTCATCATTGCCTTTACCAGTACCTTTCGGTATTTGTTGTCATTGAGGTATTTACTTTTCCCATTGAGTAGTGAAGCGATTTGCGCGTTCCATTGCTGCTCGTTTTGTTCAAAGCAATTATCTATATTCAGAGTTGCTATGGTAGCCAGCTCTTTGGCGGTGTCTTCACCGCGCAACGTCAGAGTCTGGGTCATCTCTGCCTGATAGGTCTTGCCGGGTTCCAAAGTCATTTCGCTCTTTTCTGTGATATGCAGGCTGTCGCTTCCCACTGCCTGAATCTTGTCCGCCGTCAGGAACCGGATTACCGTGTTCGTGGAATCTTTGGGACGGATGAAAGAGAGACCTCTATCTATATTACTTACGGTAGAGGTTGGCTCGTATACGCCTCCGTTCCAGTCGAAGCTGACTTTTACCGGTTTTTGGCTTATGTTCTTTACGACTGAACGTATAGCTACCGAGCGTGAGGTAAGGTAACACAATTCGGTAGTGAAATTTAGGTTTTCATCGTTGTATTCCTGTACCAGTTTGCCGGGTAGGTATTGGGTCGTTTGCACATTGTACACCATACTATACTTCTCGCCGTTCACCCACAGTGTGGGCTCTGCCAGTCCGGCAGCTATCCATCCACGTCCGGTCATAACCATAGGTCCCATGAAAGCACCGGCGTGGCGGCGGTTTTCGTTGTCGGGCAGGGAATATGCCATCCAGGCACCTTTGTCGGCGAAGACATAAGCATCCCAGTCCATGACTCCGGCGGGAGTATTCTTGATGTTGATTAGATTGCAGAAATCCGCCTGTTTGGATAAAAGCGGTTCTGGGGAAGTTGGAGCTTTGACGCATGAGGCCAACATACAGATGGCAATACCGGTCAATGCGATGTTTTTATTCGAATGTTTCATGGTAAAATTAAGTAAATGATGGAATGAAGTCTTGGAACAGACAGTTTTATTAAAATCAATCTCTACCGGATGGGAATCTGTTCCGAATTTCGCTTCCGATAGAGATTGATTTATTAGGTTATAGGTTATTTTGTGTAACCTTCGTTTTGTACCCAATCAGGATTCATCAGGAATTCTTGGTGAGGGATAGCCAGTTTGGTGTGCTTAGTTGCTATGAAATTGCTTGCGAAAGGCTTTTCATGGTCCTTGAGCGCGCTTTCCACAATGCCCCAGCGGATGAGGTCGTACCAGCGTGAGCCTTCGAGAGCCAGCTCACAAGGACGTTCCACGTCTTGCAGATGCTTCAGCACTTGCTCTTTGTTCATGGTGTCGGGCAGAGGAGCTACGTGTACACGGCTACGTACTTCGTTGATGTATTTAACAGCCTCTTTGGAGTTTCCTTCATCATTCAGACATTCAGCATAAAGCAGTAGAATATCTGCATATCGGATGAGGGGAACGTTGAAACCGGATTCATCCCAGTAGTCACCTAACGACTTATCGTAAGTCACATATTTACGCCAGTATATATTGCCTTCTTGATGGTAATCGCTGAATTCCTTTCCATCTTCATAATAGAAAGGACGCGATTTGGGATCATTAAAGATGATGGTTTCGTACAAACGGTCGCTATATTCTCCATCTACGGTGAGGTCTTGTTTCAGTGTGTTGAACAACCATTTGGACGGATATGCTTCCTCGTATGCGCCGCAGCCGCTGTCGGGCCCCAAGTGTACGGTAAAGAGATTGTATTCATAGTGACCGCCTTCCTTTTTTCCGGTGAACTGCACTTCAAGGATAGATTCTTTGTTGTTCTTGTGCAGACCGTCGAAATTGTCTCCGTAGTTTTCCACTAAATCATATCTTTGGCTGTTGATGACTTTCGAGAATTCAGCCTTGGCTTTTGCCTTTTCACCGATGAACATATAGTATTTACCCAAGAGTGCGGCGGCAGTATATTTAGTAACGCGCCCGCCCATGTCGCTATTCCATGATTCGGGGAGGTCGTTTTGGCATTCGCTCAGTTCTGTCTCAATGAAAGTCTTCAGTCTGCCCTCTTCTGCCTGCGGAGGATAGAATTCTTCTTCAGTGCCTTCAAGTTCGTGCTCGAACATCGGAATTTTCTCGCCGAAGTTGATGAAGAGGCGGTAGTAGAAGAAGGCTCTCAGAAAGCGTGCTTCGGCGATACTGCTCGCTTTGGTCTGCTTGATGCTTTCATCGTCGTTGTCGGGCACTTTGGGAATGTTATCCAGGCATTGGTTGCAATAGTTGATGCTGGTATAGAGGTTGGTCCATTCGTCGCGGGGCACGTAATTGGTCGATTCATTGTTATACATAGCAAGTTGCATCCAAGCGGTCACGTCGGGACGGTAATCCAATTCATCGCTGCGGAAGTTGTCAATTACAATATAGCGCTCGAAAGGTTGTGCCCATGAGATGGTAGGCTGCAAGCCGGCATAGGCAGCGGTAAGTCCTTTTAATATGTCAGATTCGCTCTTCCAGAAGTTCTCAGGGCCCAGTGAGTTGGGGTTTCTGTCCTCATCGAGGAAGTTTCCGGTGCATGAAGAGAGTGCCAGACCTCCTAAGACAGAGGCGCACAATAATATATTCTTTAATTTCATAATCATCTGTTTTTTAAAGTTTAGTTCAATTAAAATCCGAATTTAACGCCAGCCATGAGAGTGCGGCACAGAGGTGATGAAGCATAGTCATAGCCCATGCGGTCAATACCGCCGTTAGTAGAGGGGTCGTAGCCACTGTAGCCGGTGATGGTGAAGAGGCGTGTGCCACCTACGTAGAGGCGGAGGTTGCTGATGCCCAATTTACCGCAAACTGTGGAGGGTAGGTTATAACCCAACTGTAAGTTGTTCAAGCGGAAGAAGTCACCTCGTTCGATGAAACGATCGGAAGTGCGGGCATTTTGGTTCGGGTCACCGTATACGGCACGGGGAATGTTGGTATTGGGGTTCTCTGGAGTCCAGGCTTTCAGTGCATTCCTACCATAGTTGAACTTGGTGTCCATACGTTCCAATTGGTATTTGGTATAATTGTAGCGGTCCACGCCGAGGTCGCCGTAGAAGTTGGCTACTAAGTCGAAATCCTTGTATTTCAGTGTCACGTTGAAGCCAATAGAAGCTTTGGGGCAACCGTTGCCCAGAAGTTTTTTGTCATCGCTGTCCAGCATGCCGTCACCGTTTTGGTCTACGAAACGGAGGTCACCGGGTTGTGCGTTGGGCTGCATGGGAATCCAGTTGCCTTTGCTGTCTGTGCGTCCGTGTGATTCCTTCCAGAGTTTGGCTTCTGCTTCGTTCTGGATAATGCCTGCGGTCTCGTAAGCCCAGAATTCACCGAAATAACCACCCACATAGGTGCGTGAAGCACCATATTCGTACATGTAGTTCGGGTCTGCCATCGATTTCAGTTTACTCTTGAAGTGGCTCAGGTTGAAATCAAGGTCATACTTGAAGTCTTTACCTGCATTGCCGTGGTAAATCAGTTGCATTTCCATACCGGTGGTGCGCAGTTTACCATCGTTTACTGTAAGCGCACCGTAACCGGTAGACAAACTGATATTCTTTTCGGAAAGCATGTCCTTGGTATCTTTGATATAACCTTCAATTGAGAATTCCAGTTTATTGTTCCAAAGGCTCATGTCTACACCTATGTTCTTGTAGAAGGTAGTTTCCCACTTGATATTTCTTGAGGGGAGGCTGCGTACCGCATATCCTTGATTCACATTTGTGCCGTTGAAGGGGTAGTTGATGTCATCAGCGTTGGAGTCCAATTTGGGAATGTATAGATAAAGAGGAACTGATTGGTTACCAAGGGCTCCGTAGCTCATGCGTAATTTGAGTGAATTGACAGTTTCTTTCAAGTTTTCCCAAAAAGGTTCGTTGGCTATGTTCCAACCCAGTGATACGGAGGGGAAGAAACCCCATTGGTTGCCGTGGGCAAAGCGTGAAGAACCGTCATAGCGGAATGAAGCCATCAGCATGTAGCGCATTTTCCAGCTATAGTTCAAACGACCAAACACGGAGCGCAAGCCACTACGGGTCTTTTCGCCTTGTACACTATAATCTTTTCGTGCCTGACCCAAGATGGACATCTCGTTATTCTCGAACTCGGAGCCCGATGCACCCAACAGGTCGTAAGTATTTTCTTCTTGTGATGCACCCAGCAAGACAGTGAAGTCGTGGCTGTCCTTGAGAGTGAAGTTGTAATTAGCGGTCAATTCCAATAGGTCGTTGATACTCTTGGCTCGAGTTTGCGACAGAGAAGCGCTCTCGTTCCATTTCATGGCACCCAGCTCATAGGTGGGTTTGAATACGCGAGTTTCGCGGAAAAGGAGATTACGACTTGCTTGTGCCTTGATTACCATTCCCTTGATGGGCTCGAATTGCAGATATCCCGATGCTTTAAGGTAGTCGGTGGCACGGCTGTTTTCAATCAAGTTGTTATAACCTACCATGTTGGCAGCGTCACTCATGTTCATGCCGGGAATAGCACCACCGTATCCGCCGTCACAATCTTTGTCGTACAGGCGTGCAATAGGTTCCATGTTAGTTACTTGGTATATGCCGGGGAAACCTGAGTTGGCTTCCATTTCCGATTCCCAACGGCTGTAGTTTACCGATTCGCCCACTTTGAACTTGCCGCGTTTCATGTCCGAATTCAGGCGGAAACCATACTTTTCATCACCTGTACCGGTCACGATGGCCTCGTTCTTTGAATAGAACACGGACAAAGCTACGTTGGCGTTTTCACTGCCGCTGGTGTAACCCACATTGTATTTCTGTGCGAAGCCGTTGCGGTAGTATTCGTCCTGCCAGTCGGTGTCGCCGAATTGTGTGGGGTCTTTCTCGTAAGCCGCAATGTAAGCAGGCCAGTTTTGGGGATTTTGACCGGCATTTGTGCGGGCCATCTTAGCCATATAGATAAATTCTTCGGCATTACAAACATCAAGTTTTTTGACAATCTGGTCCACTCCCCAGTAGGCTGAGAAAGTGATTTTGGGTTTGGATTTGGCACCGCGGTAAGTCTCAATCAGAATGACGCCTGCAGCGGCGCGTGCTCCGTAGATAGCGGCGGTGGCGGCATCTTTTAATACGGACATTGACTTGATATCTTCGGGATTCAGGAAACTCATATCACCCGGAACTCCATCGATAATCACCAGCGGAGAGTTGTCGGTTCCGTAAGTGGTTACACCGCGCACTTGCAAGCTGGGAGTAGAACCGGCGGCACCGCTGCCAAAGTTCACAATCAAACCGGGAGCCATACCTTGCAGGGCAGTCTCGGCATTGGCCGTAGGTATGTTGTTCAGTTTATCGCCTGATACGGAACTTACCGAACCGGAAACGTCTGATTTCTTTTGTGTACCGTAACCGATAACGACTACTTCGTCCAGTACTTCAGTATCCTCTTTCAAGGTTACTTTCAGATTCTTTTGACCATTCAAGGGAATTTCTTGGGTTGTATAGCCCACATAGGAAATAACAATTGTAGCTTTAGGAGAAACACTTAATAAGAAGTTACCGTCAATGTCGGTGATTACTCCATTCGTAGTACCTTTTTCTAATACACTGGCACCGATTACGGTTTCGCCGGTTGCATCGACCACAGTACCCGTCAACTCAATGTTCTGTGCTAATACGCTTACAGGGAGCATAAAAGCAAAGAAAAAAAGCAGTTGAATTACTCTTTCTTTGAAATAGTTACTTTTACTCATGTGAATAAGTTTTAAGGTTAATAATTGGGTTTTTCACGATGCTAAATTATGAATCATTAAGAAAGACAAAGAATAAATAGCGCCTACAAATGACCTACAAAAAGGATTTCTTAACAGATTTGTAATCTACAAATATATTCTTAATAACCTGATAAATAGTGATATAACGAATATATACATATCTACAAAACGGTATGTGAGAAAGGCCATGCTAAATAAGTGTTTATAGCCTTTTATGCTATCTCTCTATTACTAATTATCGGGAAGTATTCATCATATTCTGTCTTTCTGCTAAAGTTATCGTTACAGGGTTCATCGCATTCATCGATTTGCGGCAAAGACGTTACAGCAGGGTAATAGCGGATTTAAACTCAACCATAAGTTCTTAAAATCTCAATCACCTGTTGTTATCCCCTCAATTCTCCGGCTTTATCCGGTGAAAACAGCGAGTTAAGAGTGAACGACTGGAGTTGTTCGATCGGCCGACTCCAGTTGTTCGATCGGCCGACTCCAGTTGTTCGATCGGCTGACTCCAGTCGTTCAGCTGAACAACTCCAGTCGTTCACTTTAAACTCTTTAACAAAGCAGGGATAAGCAGGTGACTTTCATCTATTAAGAAGCATTGTTCTACTTGAGAAAAGTTGCTTTTCACCCGGTAAGGGTTATTTTGTAGTTTAGACTGGTATAAGAAGAGGGATAAAACAGAAAAGCAGCATCCTAAAAGGTGGAATGCTGCTTTTGGCAGGGCAAAGTCTGTCAGCTCAATTTCGTACTTCATCAGTATTCAAATAGCTCTTTACGAAGGGCAGAAGTTAATTTTACTATTTGCCCGTTCTAAGCTTGTTCACTTGACTTCACAATGTCCTCTATATTGCGGGGATCATCGAAATAAGGGTCATTTGAAGGGCTTACATTTATCATATCTCAAATATTACTATATGTACCATATAGTGTACACAAAAATAAGGCTTTATATTTAGTTAAACGAATAAACCTATATAAATTAGGTGAAGGCTTGAAATCGGATTTATTCCTCGCTTTCACCACCATTGTCTACCAGCAGGTGGTTGTGGTGGGTGATGAAGGGGTGAACCCCTTTTGAAAACTATGAAATTAGATGTTCTGCAAGTAGTCCGTCAGGTCTTCTTCTGAGGAGAGGTTCAGGGATTTGCGCAGGCGGTAGCGGTTCATGTTGATGGTCTTGGGGGTGGTACCGGTCAGCATGGAAATCTCTTTAGTGGACAGGTTCACTCTTAGCAGGGTGGCAAGATACTTCTCGCCCTGTGTCAGTTTGGGATGGAGGGTTACTAACCTTTGCAGGAATTCGTTGTTTTTATCTTCGATGTTCGTCAGTAAGGCGCTGTTGGTCTTGTCGCCGCTTTGGCACTGGCTGATAAAGGTATTGATTCTTTTCAGGTGGGGGACGAGGTTGGGGGCGTCCATTTTATAGCCTTCCTTCACCATTTCGCGTATTTTATCCAGCAGCTCGTTGCGGCTTCGCAGGAAGACGGCGAAGCTGGTGGCTTCCTGGCGGCTGGAATGCAAGGCGTTCTGTACATTCTGCAATTCCAATTCTTGCTGGTGCAACTTTAGTTCCGAGATTTCATGTTCGGACATTTCCAACTGGTAGCGGGCTTCTACCAACTGGACGTCTTTCCGGCGTTTGTACCACTTATACAGGAAGATGCTGACGGCTATGCCGAGTGCCAGTACGCTGCCCAAAAGCCACAGATTGCGTTTCAGTATCTCAATCTTGTAAGTCTGCTCCTGCATTTCGGTGGTATACTTCTGGTCTTGGTATCTTTTATAAGAGATTTCTTGTTCGATGTTGCGCAGTTTGTTGCTGCTTTGCAGTTCTCTTCTAAGGTGGTACATCTTCTCGAGGTATTTATATGCCTGGGCGTAGTCACCTATGGCGGAATATACCATGGCGGAATACTCGTAGTTGTCGCATATCAGTTCGCGGGCACCGATGTTATGGGCGTATTCGTAGGCTTTTTGCAGAGCTTCCAGGGATTGGGAGTACCGCTTGCCGTAGTAATACTGTTTTCCCATATTGTTGTAGTTTTCTCCGAGAGCCCATTGGGCATCTAAATTCTTGTTGATGGTGATTGCTTCTTGGATGAAAGTGAGTTTTTCTTCTGTATCTCCTCGGTAGAGGCAGAGGTTATTCAGATTCGCTGCAATCTCTTTCAGGTTCCGTTGGGCGCGGTTGATGGCGAGGGCACGCTGGAAAAACCGTTCGGCAACCACAAACTCGCCGAGGAAGTGGTGCATCACTCCGCGCTCGTTGTAGCAGCCGGCTATGGAGGTGGAGTCGCCGATGGCTTTGAAGATGGAAGTTGCCTTGTCGTTCAGTTCGATGGCTTTGTTGTAGTCGCCCAGTTTGCTGTACACGCGTCCCATGAGGGAATAGAGTTGGGCATTTTGCTTCTTGTTGGTAGGGGCAATATACTTCTGAGTGTCGTACAGGTTCTTGATGCTTAGGTCGAAATTGCCCAGTAGCTGCTCGGCCTGGCAGTAGAGCAGCATGGCTTGTGCGCGGGTTTCGTTGGGTTCATCTTCGGGAAAGAGGGCAGCAGCTTGGGAAGCATAGTAGGATGCTTGTTTGGGGTTGTTATACAAATACCGCTGAGCCTGCTCAATCAGTGTTTGGGCTTGTTTTATATCTTGAGCTTGTAGTGAGGATGCTGTCAGCAAGAAACTGGCAAGTAGTAGATATAGCACTTTCTTCATGGCATTGCTTATTTCTGCAAATCTAATTATTTTTCCTTAAAAGTCCGATTTACCTTCGGAAAGATTTATCTTTGCTGTCCAAATATAACAATATATATGTTATTACCTTATCTGAATAAAGATTTAATAGAGGCTGGTTGCGATGAAGCCGGTCGTGGTTGTTTGGCGGGTGCGGTGTATGCTGCCGCCGTCATCTTGCCCAAGGATTTCGAGAACGAACTGTTGAACGATTCCAAGCAACTGACTGAAAGACAACGTTATGCCCTGCGCGGGGTGATAGAGAAGGAAGCCCTAGCATGGGCGGTAGGCATTGTCTCTCCCGAAGAAATCGATAAAATAAATATCCTCAATGCTTCCATCCTTGCCATGCACCGCGCCGTAGACCAGTTACAACTGCGCCCGCAGCATTTGCTTATCGATGGCAACCGCTTCAAGAAGTATCAAGACCTGCCGCATACTACCGTTGTAAAAGGGGATGGAAAATATCTCTCCATTGCTGCCGCCTCTGTCCTTGCCAAGACTTATCGCGATGACTATATGAACCGTCTGCACGAAGAGTTTCCCTGTTATGACTGGGACCACAACAAAGGTTACCCCACTAAAAAGCATCGCGCCGCCATCGCGGAACGGGGAACTACTCCCTATCACCGTATGACGTTCAATCTGCTGGGGGACGGGCAGCTGTCGCTGGATTTCGGATAAGCGTCTTTAGAACCACTTAATCTTCCTGAACCATACAAATGTTAACGCCGATAGTATAGCCGAGAGAAGGATAATCAGTACGAACGCATGTGGGAAACCTTCCAAGTGAATATCCACATTCATGCCGTAGAAACTGGCTATCAATGTAGGAATCATCAGGGTGATGGAAAGGCTGGTCATGCGTTTCATGATGGCATTCACGTTGTTGGAGATGATGGAGGCAAAGGCATCCATGGTTCCCGTGAGGATATCACTGTAAATATTTACGGTATTGTATGCCTGTTTTAGTTCGATGACCACGTCTTCCAGTAGTTCCATATCGAGGAAGTTGGTATCCTGGAAGATTTTCTTTAATCGTCCTATCATTACCTCGTTGCCACGAATGGAGGTATTGAAATAAACCAGCGTCTTTTGGAGCTTCATCAACTGGAGCAGGTCTTCGTTGCGGATGCTTTTCTCCAGTTCTTTCTCAGCGGTGGCTACGTCGTTGTTGATTTGTTTCAGATACTTCAGGAACCAAGCGGCGGAAGAATAAATGAGCCGCAGAATCAGATCCAACTTGTTGTTTACTACAATACTTTTCCGGCGGGTGTGCAGGATGAAGTCTGAAATCATTTCCGTGTGATGATAACACACCGAAACGATGATTCCGTCGTTGGTGATGATACCGATGGGGACAGTGATGAAGGGAACACCGTGCTGGTTGCTCTGCATCGGAATACGCAGGATGGTGAGCAGCCAGTTATCTTCTGTCTCAGTACGCGGGCGTTCGTCCACGTCGGCTATATCTTCCAGAAATGATTCGGGAACTCCCAGTTCTTGGGTGAGGAATTGGAAATCGTTGTCGTCAGGGCATTCCACGTTTACCCAGCAGTTGGGCTGCCACTCATTTTTTTCGATAAAGCCATTTTCGCTGTAGAGATACTTTCTCATGTTTAGCCTCCTTTCTTTAAGTGCGGACGGAGGTATTGCGACCAACGGCTCCGTTCGCTTTAATGGTGAATACTATTGCACGTTCGCGGGATTGAATCGTCCATATTTACTATTTTTAATTTTTAAAGCGGAGCAAAAGTACATAAATCATTTGAAACAGTACGCTTTAACCGCTGTTTTTTGTAACTTTGCACCGCGAAAATGGCTCCTTTTAATATAGAACGTTTTCGGTATAGAAAAAGATTGTACAATTAAATTCAATGAATATTATGAGTAAGAAAGCCCTTTTAATGATTCTTGATGGCTGGGGTCTCGGCGATCAAGGCAAAGACGATGTGATTTTCAACACGCCTACTCCCTACTGGGACAGCCTGTTGGCTGCTTATCCGCACTCCGAGCTTCAGGCAAGCGGTGAGAACGTTGGTTTGCCCGACGGACAGATGGGTAACTCCGAAGTAGGTCACCTCAATATCGGTGCCGGACGTATTGTTTACCAGGATTTGGTAAAGATTAACCGTGCTTGTGCCGACGGCAGCATCCTGAAGAATCCGGAAGTTGTTTCTGCTTTCTCTTATGCCAAAGAAAACGGCAAGAGCATCCACTTCATGGGATTGACTTCCAACGGTGGTGTGCACAGTTCTTTCGGCCACTTGTTTAAACTTTGCGATATCTCCAAGGAGTATGGCGTTGAGAATACTTTCATCCACTGCTTTATGGATGGCCGTGATACCGACCCGAAGAGCGGTAAAGGCTTTATCGAACAACTGACTGCTCACTGCGAGAAGTCGGCTGGTAAGATCGCTTCCATCGTAGGCCGTTTCTATGCTATGGACCGCGACAAACGTTGGGAACGTGTGAAGGTGGCTTATGACCTGTTGGTGAACGGTGAAGGAAAGGTTGCTTCGGATATGGTTCAAGCTATGCAGGAGTCATACGATGAAGGTGTTACGGATGAGTTCATCAAGCCGATTGTCAATGCAAACTGTGACGGTACTATTAAGGAAGGCGATGTAGTTATCTTCTTCAACTACCGTAACGACCGTGCCAAGGAATTGACCGTTGTCCTTACTCAGCAAGATATGCCGGAACAGGGCATGCACACTATCCCGGGCCTGCAATACTATTGCATGACTCCGTACGATGCCTCTTTCAAGGGTGTTCATATCCTCTTCGACAAGGAAAATGTTCAGAATACGCTGGGCGAGTATCTGGCTGCTGAAGGCAAGACTCAGCTTCACATCGCCGAGACAGAGAAGTATGCTCACGTTACATTCTTCTTCAACGGCGGTCGCGAGACTCCGTATGATGCAGAAGAACGCATCCTGGTTCCGTCTCCGAAAGTAGCTACCTACGACTTGAAGCCGGAGATGAGCGCTTACGAAGTGAAAGACAAGCTGGTTGAAGCAATCAACACTAAGAAGTTCGACTTCATCGTTGTGAACTATGCCAACGGTGATATGGTAGGTCATACCGGTATTTACGAAGCTATCGAGAAAGCTGTAAAAGCTATCGACGAATGTGTGAAAGATACCGTAGAAGCAGCCAAAGCCAACGATTACGAAGTTATCATCATTGCCGACCACGGTAATGCCGACCACGCCTTGAATGAAGACGGTACTCCGAACACCGCCCACTCACTGAATCCTGTTCCCTTTGTTTATGTAACAGCGAACAAGGATGCCAAAGTTGAAAACGGTGTACTGGCAGACGTTGCTCCTTCTATCCTGCATATCCTGGGAATGAAGCAGCCGGCTGATATGACGGGTAAAGACTTGATAAAGTAAGTATATAATTATTTTCAGGCACGGATTACGCGGGTTTCACGGATTCTTTTTGTAAAGTCAGTGAAATCCGTGTAATCCGTGCCTTTTTAATATTCAGAGAGTTATGCTGCAAATTGGCGATACAGTTGTAAGCCTTGATGTGCTGCGCGAGAAGTTTCTTTGCGACCTTGGCGCTTGCAAAGGTGCGTGTTGCATTGAAGGAGATGCCGGGGCGCCGGTGGAGTTGGATGAAATAGAGAAGTTGGAAGAAGTATTGCCCGTCATTTGGGACGAGCTTGCGCCCGAAGCGCGTGCCGTCATAGATAAACAGGGAGTTGTTTATACCGATCGGGAAGGGGACTTGGTTACTTCTATCGTCAATAACAAAGATTGTGTCTTTACCTGCTACGATGAGAAAGGCTGCTGCTACTGTGCTATCGAGAAAGCCTACCGGGAAGGGAAAGTGAACTTTTATAAACCCGTTTCCTGCCATCTTTATCCGATAAGGGTAGGAGACTATGGCGTTTATAAAGCCGTTAACTATAATCGCTGGGATGTCTGCAAAGCTGCCGTACTACTTGGTCAGAAAGAGAATCTTCCGATTTATAAGTTTCTGAAAGAACCGCTGATTCGCAAGTTCGGTGAGGACTGGTATGCGGAATTGGAACTGGTAGCAGAGGAAATGAAGAAACAGAATATGCTGTAAAATGATAATTTAGCACATAAAGGCCCTATAAGAAAGGCCCCGGCCGGCAGGAGTATCCTGCCCATCCGGGGCTTCTTCGTTGTAAGATGTGAGGTTGGTTAATAAAAACGTATTGCTCAGTGGTTAAATACTAAACTAATTATTAACAACTAATCATTAACCACCGATCTTATGCATCGATATTTGCATACGTTGCATTCTTTTCAATGAAATCGCGGCGTGGGCCTACGTCTTCACCCATCAACATGGAGAAAATGAAGTCGGCTTCGGCTGCGTTTTCAAGATGTACTTGTTTCAACATACGGTTGTCCGGGTTCATGGTTGTTTCCCACAACTGTTCCGGGTTCATTTCACCCAAACCTTTGTAACGCTGGGTGTGTACGGCGTTCTCAGAACCGCCACCGTAGGTGTCGATAAACTTTTGGCGCTGTTGGTCGGTCCAGCAATACTCTTTCACCTTGCCTTTGGTACAAAGATAAAGCGGTGGAGTAGCGATGTACAGGTAGCCCTGCTGAATCACTTGCGGGAAGTAGCGGAAGAAGAGCGTCATAATCAGCGTGTCGATGTGCGAACCATCGACGTCGGCATCGGTCATGATGATTACCTTCTTGTAGCGCAACTTATCTATATTAGCTTCTTTGCTGTCCTCTCCGTCTACACCGAAACGGATGCCCAGCGCCTGGATGATATTGTTTACTTCGTCACTCTCGAATGCTTTGTGCCACATGGCTTTTTCCACATTCAGAATCTTACCGCGCAGCGGCAGAATAGCCTGGAAAGCACGGTTACGGCCTTGCTTGGCGGAACCACCTGCAGAATCACCCTCGACGAGGAACAATTCGCATTCTTCCGGGTCCTTGCTGGAGCAGTCCGCCAGTTTACCCGGCATACCGCCACCGGACATCGGTGATTTACGTTGTACCGACTCGCGTGCCTTGCGTGCGGCAATACGTGCTTGTGCGGCCAATATCACTTTGTCCACAATCAGTTTGGCTTCTTTCGGATGTTCTTCCAGATAGTAGGTAAGGGCTTCGCCCACAGCCTGATCCACAGCACCCATTACCTCGTTGTTACCGAGCTTCGTCTTGGTCTGTCCTTCAAATTGCGGCTCTGCCACCTTGATGGAGATTACCGCAGTCAGTCCTTCGCGGAAGTCATCGCCGGCAATTTCGACTTTGGCTTTCTCCAGCATCTTGTTGTCTTCGGCATATTTCTTCAGCGTACGGGTCAGTGCACGGCGGAAACCGGCAAGGTGCGTACCGCCTTCGATGGTATTGATATTGTTTACGTAAGAGTGAACGTTCTCATTATAAGACGTGTTGTACATGATGGCCACTTCCACCGGTGTGCCTTGCTTCTCGGTGTTGATGTATATTACATCGTTCATGAAGTGCTCGCGTGAAGAGTCCACGTAGCGGACAAACTCCTTCAAACCCTCTTCCGAGTAGAACATTTCTTGCTTGAAGTTACCTTCTTCGTCCGTTTCGCGGCGGTCGGTCAGGGAGATGCGGATACCTGCGTTGAGGTATGCCAACTCGCGCATACGCGTTGCCAGGATATCGTAGTGATAAACCGTTTCGGTGAAGATGGTATCATCCGGCCAGAACTGTTGGCGTGTACCGGTAATGTCGGTTGTGCCTACTTCCTTTACGGAGTACAGCGGATGGCCGCATGAATATTCTTGCTGGTAGATTTTGCCGTCGCGGAAAACCTGTGTCGTCATGTGCGTGGACAGGGCGTTCACACAAGATACACCTACGCCGTGCAAACCTCCGGAAACCTTGTAAGAACCTTTGTCGAACTTACCTCCGGCGTGCAATACGGTCATAACTACTTCCAGTGCGGATTTCTTTTCCTTCTCGTGATAGTCTACCGGAATACCACGTCCGTTGTCCTGTACGGTAATAGAATTATCTTCGTTGATGGTCACTTCGATGTGGTCGCAATAACCGGCGAGCGCTTCGTCGATAGAGTTGTCCACAACTTCATAAACCAAATGGTGGAGTCCTTTGACACTAATGTCACCAATATACATCGCGGGGCGCTTTCTTACCGCTTCCAAACCTTCCAGTACCTGGATGTTCTCGGCAGAATAGTTCCCGTTTTCAGAGTGAATCTGTTCTTCGGTCATAATGTTTTTTCCTAATTGTAATAACAGAGCAAATATAGTGAAAATCCCTGAGATATAGAATTAAACTAAGGGATAAATTCGGGTAGTTTACAGCTTTTTAGCATAGGAGCCGAACCTTCGGAAAAATGAAAGGCGGGTAGGGGGGAAACGAAAAGGCCGAACTAAAAAGTTCAGCCTCTCAATAGCTTTTGTGTAACAATTGACTTAAGCCAGCTTGTTGATATAAATTGCCAACTTAGACTTCAGATTGCTAGCTTTATTCTTGTGAATAACATTGGTCTTGGCCAATTTATCCAGCAACTTGGTAATGCCAGGATACATAGCTGATGCTTCAGCTTTATCTGTAGTACCACGAAGTTTACGAACAGCATTTCTCATGGTTTTACCATAATATCTGTTGTGAAGTCTTCTTGTTTCTTCTTGTCTGATTCTCTTGAGAGATGATTTGTGATTTGCCATTTCGACTAATCTTTTTTTTAATTCGTTATTCTTTTGTTTGTAGCCCGTGGGGGAATCGAACCCCCCTTTCAAGAATGAAAATCTTGCGTCCTAACCGATAGACGAACGGGCCATCCTTTATTGAGCGTTTCCGCTCGTGCAAACGCATTTCCTTTTGTTTGCGGATGCAAAGGTAGTAACTCTTTTTGAATTGGCAAAATATTCTCAAGAAAAAAATAAAGTGCCCCTCGCAGATTCTCCTTTTGTATGTATTTTAGTATTTGATAATCAGGAGTATAAAAGCTTTCATTTTTTTACTTTTGTGCCTTTATTTTTTTATTCTTACCCTCAGATTCCTATTCTTTCGGGCTTTTTTCGTAGCTTTGTTATCGGATTGAAACTAAAACAGTAAATAGGAATGTTGCAAAAAACGCTGGGGATTGTGTTGCACACCCTGAAATATAAGGATAGTTCACTCATTGCGGACGTCTATACGGAAGTGGCGGGCAGGGCGTCGTTCCTCATTTCCGTACCCCGTTCGCGCAAGTCGATGGTAAAATCTGTGCTCTTTCAGCCGCTGGCGTTGGTGGAGTTGGAGGCGGATTTCCGCCCCAATGCTACTATATATAAGGTAAAGGAGGCGAAGTCTTTTTATCCTTTTTCCACGCTTCCCTACGATCCTTACAAGTCTGCCATCGCTCTTTTCCTGTCCGAGTTCCTCTATCGTGCCGTGCGCGAGGAGGCGGAAAACCGTCCGTTGTTTGCTTATTTGCAGCATTCCATCGTCTGGCTGGACGAGTGCCGGGCGGGATTTGCCAATTTCCACCTGGTTTTCTTGATGCGTCTTTCCCGCTTCCTGGGGCTCTATCCTAATCTGGAAGATTATCACGAAGGCGATTATTTCGATTTGCAAAATGCCAGTTTCACCCCGCTTCGCCCGCAACTCCACTCCAATTACATAGCTCCGCAGGAAGCTGCCCGCCTGACGCAACTGATGCGCATGAACTATGAAACGATGCACCTCTTTGCCATGAACCGGACGGAGCGTACCCGCTGTCTGACGATAATGAACGACTACTACCGCCTGCACTTGCCGGACTTCCCGGTATTGAAATCACTTGATGTCTTGAAAGAACTGTTCGATTGACGCAAACGATGGTTTCCGCTTATTCTTTTCTCTTGCGCACTAAGTGGGAGAGAGTGAATTATTGCGCTCCGTACTCTACTATTGCTGTGATATTAAATTCGTAATTGCAGCCATCCATTCGTAAGTAGTGGTAGATGATGGGAGACGCCATTTTTGTTTGAGGCTTGTAGTCCCATCTCAACTCTGTGGCGAGTGATGATATTGCAGCAGGGTCGCTTTTGCTGATGTCGTAAACCTCTGTAACTTCTTCTTCGCTATCGTTTTTGTAGGTCAGGCTGATATATTTTTTCTCTTCTCGGTTGCTTAGGGTATATTTTCCTTCCTTTCTGGTGATATAAGCATCGCCTTGTGGCTCTTTAATAAGGAATTGTTTGCTCGTATCGTATGCGAAGAATATCAGCATATTCCCTTCTGCAAGGAGTGGGTGGTTGCTGTCTTTTATCAGTGCGCCTCTTCCCCCTTCTTTTTCTAAGACTTCCACTTGGAGGCTGATGGTGGTCTTGCAAACATTATCCGTCACAGTGACAACCGTTTTGCCCATCTTTTTGGGGATTAAGAACAGGTTGCCATAATTCTCGTCCTCGTAGGGTGCGTGATAAGCTACTCTTACAATACTCGGATCTTTCACATAGGCAGTATAATCTAGGTTCCCGCTGGTAATCTCTATCGCGCAGGCATCTTCTATCTGTATGTCTTTCTCTGCAATAGTGAATGGTAGCGGACCTTTTTCTTCGTTGTTGTCGTCTGATGAACAAGCGGTAAATGCTAGCATAGCAACCATGGGTAGGAGATAGTATATTCTTTTCATATATGTAAGTTGTTTGGATGGCGAAATTCTGTTTAAACAAATAAGGAAAGTAGTAAAGTTATAGCTTTACTACTTTTCTTATTTGTTAATTCGACAGGTACAAAGTTATAGAAATACTTTGAAAGATAAATGAACTTTGTAAAAGGTTGTGTCCCTCTACTATTTTTTTCTGATATTGGCAAAGACTATGAAATTGGAATTGTATATTCCTGAACTTGTTTCAAAGTCTATGGTTCCATTAGAATTGAATTTATAGTAGCCGTCATTTTCACCATTCCAGCCCATGCTGGTATGGAAATATAGGTCATTCTTTTTGATGATGGTTCTAGTAGTTTTGGCACATTGAGCATATCCGTCAATAATCCAAGCATGGCTACGCGACGGATCTCCTTTTGGATATCCCATTACTATGGAAATAAAATTATTCATAACGCCAGCTAGTATTTCATCAGGAGCCCATCTATTATATTCGTTGAGCGTGCTTACAGTTTGCATAAATGTTTTGAAGTTACTTTTTGATATACTGGTTGATAAGACAACTGGATCGGAACTCTCCGATTTATAATTCGGATTCTTGTATCCATATTCGGATGTTGCATGGGCCTGTTCATATATATATTTAACTAAAGTTGCTGCCATATAAGCTTGTGGGTATTGTGATTTATCCGGCTGAGATTCCCAAGGTGAATATGTTAAACTTGAATCTTGTGTCAAAAGATTCCAATTCATGCTCATGCCATTAATGGTAAGATTGGGCTTTAAGTAAGTTAATGCTTCTGCTATGGCAATGACACCACATCCGGCAGGTCGGTTCCTTTTCCAATATTCCTGAGTTATGGTTAGGTTTCCGTCTCGGTCGGATACATAATGTGTATATTCTTCAGAACAAAAAGGGAGGAGCATATTATATGGCGTACGCTGTCCCCATTTTACTGCAATAAATGGTCCACTGGAGGCTTCTATGGCACTTAAAGGTCTGTTATAAGCAGGTGAGCGTGTTATGGCTTGATCCGTTATGTTAATATTGTTTTTAATCTTTTCGAAGTTTACTTCATTTTTAGGAATGCCTAGTTCCAAGGCAATTTTATTGATAGTTCTTTCTCTTAGTGAGTCTTGAATATGAATCACATTTCTTACTTCGGATATAGTGCTTTGTTGTGCAACTTCAAGCATATATTGTTTGCCTGTATTAACATTTGATTCCGGGGCGTTCTTTTCTATGTAAGCTATGATTCCGGGTGCTCTTTTATCTCCGGAAACAATCGCTTGTCCTTCTGTTCCATTATTTTGGAATTTGACCTCATAAAAGGGGATAGATAGATTCCCACTAGTTCTTGTAGCGGCATTATCTCCTACATAATATTTTTTTGAGACTTCAATGTTGGTTATAACTGATAAACTTCTTGTTTGTGTATCGGTATTTGGGCTGAAATCCTTTACATAAGCTGAAATTTCATCTTCAGACAACTCATTGTTGCCATCATAAGCAATACTGATAGCTTCTGCCTGTGTCATTGAGATTTTGGAACCAACTGTTTCGTTGTTTGTAACTTCCGTTGGAAGTTCATTCTCATTGCATGAGAAAAAGAATCCTAAGCTCAGTGTTAGAACTAGATTCTGAATAATAAAACTTTTCTTTTTCATACATTTATGATTTTGATAATAATTAAAGATGTTGCATATTTCTATACTATCTGTTATTCTATATAGAATTCTCCGCTTAATTCAGCGTGTCCATCCGAGTAAATGAGTTCATATTGCCCGGAAGTATGTCCGTTCAAATCTATACGATAGGGTTTTTGCGTATCGGGAATTGCAGCGTCATAGTATATCACGTTGCTTTGGTTATCCTTGATTTGGAAAATTACCGTTTCTTCGCTTTCATGGAGAAACTCTACAAGAATATAATTTTCATCATCTATAGATGCCTCTATAGGTATGAAATAAGGGGATCTGTGTTGGCGTTTCCAGTGTCCATTTACTGTGAAATTAATTTTTCTCTTCTCTAATGCTGTTTCGGTACTCATCGAAATAAATGAAAATGATAGTACCGTTAATAATGTGATTAGTGTCCTCATCTTATTTTGTTTTTAAATTTGAAGCAAAATTAATGAGAAGATGAATACAAGATGAGGAAAATATTAGTTTTGAGGTTTACATGCTTATTCTGATAATCAGCTATTTATGAAAAGATAGTGTACTCCAATAAGGACAGAGTAGGAATTCTGGTAAATGTACTACTACATTATCCCATATTATTGATAAAGTATTCATATAACGAACTCCTGGGGGGGAGTGTTATATTCAGTTTGTGTCTTAAGCGAGAATGTTTAGTTTTGACAGAATCGGGTACAATGTTGAGCAGCTTTGCCTCTTCGTTACTATCGAATGCAAACATGTACAGGCAACAGTATCTCCATTCTTGTTCCGACAGATTGGGACACATATTATATATATAGGTATACAGATTGGGGTAAATGGAGGTAATTTCATGCGTGATGCGTTCCCAAAGTTTGTCCGTGATAATTGTTTTGTCATTCTTTGGCGTCTTTAAATTGGCAAGTCGTGCTAGCTCCTTATATAGGTCAGAGTCCGTCAACATTTTGCGTTGCAACTTTTGATAATTTGCTGATAAGGAAGCAACTTCTGCTTCCAATGTTTTATATTCATTCTTTTCTTTCTGTGTTTCTACCAATATTGCTTTTTTCTTTTCTAATTCGCTAGCGAGGTGGAGTATCCTTATTTGAGCATGATTTAATTCAATTTCTTTTTCTTGATTTTTTTCTTTGGCTTTCTTTTTGTGTAATTGATAGCTGATAGAAGTTATGATTAAAAGTAGAACACTAACTGTCAAAATTAAGATATGTGTCTGTTGAGTTGATTTTAGCTTCTCATTTTCTTTTTGAGTTTTTAGGTAGTTGTATTTAGACTCTATGGTTAGTATTTGGGATTGGGTTTCAGTATATATGACGGAGTCTAATATCAGGCTACATTCTTCTAAATTCTCTAAAGCTTGTTTATAATCCTTTTGGGTTTTATTTATTTGATAATATAAATCTTTTATGGCGTATGTGTATTCAGGAGTATTTAGTGGGAGCTTTCTTAAGAGTTCGCAAGCTTTAAGGATAGAATCTGAATTGATATATGCTTGGGCTAGGGCAATATGATTCGGAATATCTTTCGGGGTTTGTTGTATTGCCAGTTTTAAATATTGTATTGCTTTATCATATTGTTCTTGTTGGGAGTAAATATTTCCTAAAGAATTATTTATGGAGGATTTGAGTTCGTTATCCTTTGATAAACGTGTAGCTAGTGAATCGGCTTGAAGCATGATGCTTACTGCTGTATTTAGAGAATCCATCAGTGCATATCCGCGTCCGATGTCTCTGAGTGCACAGATATAACTATCTGTTTTGTCGATGGATTTGAAAAGATTGGCAGCAATTTTGTATTTGTTTATGGCAATAGAATACATGGATTTATTCTCGTATAATGCTGCTATGTAGGAGTTGGTATGTCCTGCAAGGTTGCGAAGCTTGTGCTTCTCAGCAATGTCTAAAGTATTTGTGTATGTGGTCATTGCTTTGTCTTTATCGCCTTCTTCGGCATAACTGCGTCCTAGGTAGAGCATGGCTTGCGCTTTATCTTCCACTGTGCCGTGCTTCGAAAACCATCTGCTGGCCTTTTCCATATAGAACGAGGCTGGGAGTGGGGTATAAATTTTGTCTGCAATTTTGCCAGACAGCATGCACCAACGTGAGAAGTTTCTGTCGTTCAGGCTATCTAGGGCTGATATTGCGTTCAGTGTGCAGAAAGCACTATCGGGATTTGCCTCGATGAGACTTGCTGCTTCATTCAGTATTTGGTCGGCAGTAATGTCTTGCTGATTATGGCATCCGGTAAGAAAGAGGAGGATGGCAATCAGGTAATTCAGTGCATTTTTCATGTACGGTTTGAGTCGTTTATTCTTCGCAAAGTTAAAGTTTTTTTGTTTCTCGGTTACTTTCTTCTATGTTTTTCTATCATAGAATTACTTCTTTCTTCATTTATATACTTTACATCTTTCTTTATCGGATGTACAAACAGACGTCCGACTTTATTGTATGCGTCCGTTCCCACAAGCGGACACGCTCGTTCCCTAAAGGAGATACGCTTGTTCCCAAAAGCAGAAACGCTCGTTCCTCAAGGCAGATACGCTCGTGTCCTACCGGTGGGAAACTGTAACGCATTAGCGTTCAGAGTAATAGGCGCTATAAAATGAACCGTGCTTCACACCTTTTTCCCCTCTGAAAGAAAGGGGGAAAGACGTGAAGCACGGTCTTTATAACAAGAAAAGCGGGTGCTGATTATCCCAACAGTTCCTTTACTTTGGCTGAGATGGCACGGCCTTCGGCGAGTCCGGCCAGTTTTTTGTTGGCGGCGCCCATTACTTTGCCCATGTCCTTGCCGCTGGTGGCGCCTACTTCGGCAATAATTTCTTTGAGGGCGGCTTCCAGTTCTTCGGGAGTCATCTGCTTGGGCAGGTAGGCTTCCATAACTTTCACCTGTGCCAGTTCTCCGTCGGCCAGGTCTTGGCGGCCTTGCTGTATGTAGATTTCGGCGGCGTCCTTGCCTTGCTTCGTCAGCTTCTGGATAATCTTCAGTGCGTCGGCATCGCTCAGGGTATCGTTGGCTCCCGGAGCGGTCTTGGCTTCCAGAAATACTTTCTTTATGTTTCTCAGAGTTTCGAGCGCCACTTTATCTTTGGCTTTCATTGCGGTTTTAATGTCTTCGCTGACTCTTTCAAATAAATCCATAATTATTATTGTTAACCCCCGTCCCCCTGAAGGGGGAGGAGGATGGTTTTGTATTTCATTTACTTTTCAGTACGCGGAGTATTCTCCTTCCCCTTCAGGGGAACGAGGGGCTTAAAAGTTAATCACCCCTCCCTCGCTGGCTTCGCTCTCCTGTGCAGCTTCCGTGGCGAGCATGCCTTCGGTTTCGGCTTTCACCCGGATGTTGGTCAGGGTGCTTTTGTCGCGGGAGTAAGTGGGGGAGTTCTCTACCATGCTGATGATGTCGGCGTTGTCCAGATCTTCGGGGTTGAAGATATAGATGTGGCGACGGCGGGAGCGTTGGCCTCTGTTGTTGGCGTCCTTGCCGTAATACTCTTCACGTCGGCTGCGCTTCTGTTCTTCTTCCTCCTCCAGTTCGGCAAGGCGTTGTTGCTCTTCGGCGGTGCGCTGGGTGATGCGGTCGTCCATCTCCTTCATGTGGATGTCCTGAATGCCGAAGCCGGTGGCGAGCAGGGTAATCTTTACTTTCTGCTCCAGCTTGTCGTCTATCGCCATACCGAACTTCGTTTCGAAGTCGCGGCTGAAGCGGTTCATAAACTCTTTCACTTCGTCCATTTCGCTCATCATCAGCTTGTGCTGTGAGCTGTAGGAGATGTTGAGCAACACCTTCTTGGAGTTGAAGATGTCGTTGTTGTTCAGCAGCGGGGAGTGCTGGGCGTTCTTGATGGCTTCGCTCACGCGGTTGTCGCCTTCGCCGTAGCCGGTACTCATGATGGCTACGCCGCCGTCCTTCAGCACGGTCTTCACGTCGTTGAAGTCGAGGTTTACCTTTCCGTGCAGGGTGATGATTTCGGCAATGCTCTTGGCGGCTACCGAGAGGGTGTCGTCTGCTTTGTCGAAGGCGTCGTCTACGGAGAGTTCGCTATATATCTCGCTCAGTTTTTCGTTGTTGATGACCAGCAGGGCGTCTACGTGCTTGCTGACTTCTTCTACACCGTCCAGCGCCTGGTCTATCTTCTTGTCGCCTTCCCAACGGAACGGGATGGTGACGATGCCGATAGTCAGGATATCCATTTCCTTGGCGGTCTGTGCGATGATAGGTGCGGCTCCGGTACCTGTGCCGCCGCCCATTCCGGCGGTGATGAATACCATCTTGGTGCCGTCGTTCAGCATAGCTTTAATATCTTCGATGCTCTCTTCGGCAGCTTTGCGGGCACGTGCAGGACGGTTGCCGGCACCCAGCCCTTCTTTGCCGAGTTGCAGTTTCACCGGAACGGGAGAGTCTTTCAGCGCTTGGTTATCTGTGTTGCACAGCACGAACGTCACGTCATGTATGCCTTCCCGGTACATGTGGTTCACGGCATTGCCGCCACCACCACCTACACCGATTACTTTGATAATCTTCGGGGAATCGGTCGGGAAATCGAATTCTACTATATCGTCCATAGCTCTTTATTTATTTATGATTACTTCATATCGTCGTCCGAGAAGATTTCGTTGGAGAGCTTGTTGAAAGTCTTTTCGAACCAGCTTGGCCCTTCTTTCTTCTTCCGCTTCTTTTCTTCTTTCTCGCGTTGTTCTCTCTCTTTGCGCTCACGTTCTTTGCGCTCTTTCTCTTCCTTCTCGCGTTGCGCTTTGGCGGCACGGGCGGCGGCTTCCTGTTCTTTCAGGGCTTCGTCGTCGCCGAACATGTCGGCAGGCTTGTTGGGAGTAGGCGTGGCGGGTTGTACCGGTTTCACCTCTTGCAGGCAGCAGTTTTCGTTGCCTGCGGCAAGCAAGCCGAGCAGGGTATTCTGTCTGCCGTCCTTCTTCAGCACGTCGCTGTAACCGTGAACGGAGTTGTGCACAAACTTCACGGTCTTTACTTTCTCTATCTTGCTTTGCTTCTGGAAGGCTTTTTCGATATTCTTCAGATTGGCGCCGCCGCCGGTCAGTATAACGCCGGAGAAGAGTTTGTCGGCATAGCCCGAGAGTTGCAACTGGTTCCATACGTTGGCGATAATCTCTTCGGCGCGTGCTCCGATGATATTGTTCAGCAGGGCCAGTTCGATGGTGCGTCCATCCTCCAGCGTGCATATGGCGGGTGTTTCGGTTTCCTCTTCTTCGTAGAGGGCGTCTCCGTATTGCAACTTCAACTTCTCGGCATCATCTTCTTCCATTTGCAGGGAAGTGATGTCGTGGGTGATGTTGCTTCCGCCCAATGGCAGTACGCTGAGGTAGCGCAGGATGTTGTTCTTGTAGACCAGGATGGTTGTGGTGTCGGCACCAAAGTCCACCAGGGCGCAGCCGGAGCGCATTTCGCTTTCCGTCAATACCACTTGCGACAAGGCTGTGGGGGCAACGAGCAGGTCGTCTACTATCTCCACGCGGGCTTGTTCGAAGCTGTGTTCCAGGTTCTTCTTGAGCGAGGCGCGCGCCACGATGTTCAGGAACTGTCCGGTGATGTGCTGCCCTGCAACGCCTACGGGGTCTACTTGCAGGTTATTGTCTATCTTATATTCTTGCGGGGCTACATCCAGCATGCACATGTCTATCAAAGGTACGTCGCGGTTCTCGTCGCAGATAGCGTCTATCACTTCCTGCGAGATGATGCCTTCTTCCTCCAGCGTACGGCTTACCGCATTCTTGACCGTGCGCAATGACTGTCCGCCGATGCCTACATATACTTTGGCAATGGAGTTGTTCAGCTGGCCTTCCAGCTTGTTGATGATGGTAGTCAGCGCTTGTGCGGTCTTATCGATGTTGTAGATGGCACCCTTGTGGATAAACGAGGATGCGTCTTCGCTTGCATAAGCCAACACCTGGAGACTTCCGTCACTGTTCTTCTTTCCTGCGATTCCGGAAATCTTGGAAGAACTCAACTCGATAGCGGCGATAAAATCTGTTGTTGCCATATCTATTTATTTACTATTTGACTATTTACGGTTTACTATTTGCTGCACTGTTACTTCTCCCTCTTCGTGCAGATAATCTGATTACTGAATTCAACGTTGATGCGGGAGTATTTGTTCCAGCCCACCTGGTTCAATGCTTTCTCGTAGAATGCTTTTACCCGTTCGAGCTTCTTCTCAAAGCCGTCCAGCTTGCCGAGGTAGATAAGGTGGTCGCCTACTCGCGGCACCAACTCCACGTTCTTGCCGGACAGTACATGAATCTGCTCCACTTGTGCATTCCAGAACGAATTATTCTGCAAAAATACACCAAACTTATATAAATCCCTCATGGCAAAGGACTTTTCTACATTTCCGGTCACAACTGCGAGGTGTGCAACGCATTTTGCATCGGGGGGCATCACCGTTCCTTTGTTGTCCAGATAATAGTTTTCACCGTTGGCGCTCATCACTCTCAGGATGGGGATGCGCTGGGTTACTTCGATGCGAAGTTTGCCGCTGGGTGTCTTGTAGCACTCCACTTCGTCGATGAGCGGATGCTTGGCAAGTTCGCGTTCTATGGTCTTGGTGCGGACGCGCTCCAACTCCTTCCCAACGGGGCTGATGCCTTTTTTCTCTAATAGGGTAGCTACTTCCTTTTTCGTAATGAAACCGGCATATACCGTGTCTTTAACCACTAACTCCATGTCTTGGCACACTTGTGCTACCGGCTTCCGATTGAGGGCGGTGATAGCCACTGCCAGATAGGCGATGACGAGCAACAGGACGATAGAAAGTAGAATCCTCTTAATCATGATACTTCTCTGATAATAGTTCGGTTATTTGGGGCACATAGTTATCCAGGTCGCCCGCTCCCAGTACTATCAGTACTTCGGTGTGCTTGCGGGAGAGTAGGTTCAGCACGTCTTCCTTCTTGCAGATGCACTTCTCGATGCCCGGGCGCAGATTGTCATAAATCAGTTGGCTGGTCACACCGGGGATGGGTTGCTCGCGTGCCGGATAGATTTCCGTCAAGAGCACTTCATCTGCCAGGGAGAGGCTGTCGGCAAAGTCCCGGTAGAAGTCGCGGGTGCGGGTGTAGAGGTGGGGCTGGAAGATAGCGGTTATCTTCTTGTCCCGGTACAACTCGCGGATGGACTTCACGCTTTGGGCAATCTCTGCCGGGTGGTGGGCGTAGTCGCTGAGGAATACAATCTTGTCCGTCTTCAACTTGAAGTCGAAGCGGCGGTCTACTCCGCGGAAGCTCGCCATGCCTTGCCTGATTTCTTCGTCGGTGGCACCGCTGAGGTGGGCAAGTGCCATGGCGGCTACGCCGTTCTCTATATTGATGCTGACGGGGACACCCAGTTGGATGTCGTTGATGCGGGTATCGGGGGCTACGAAGTCGATGAAGATTTCACCGTTTCCGATGCGGATGTTCTCGGCATGGAAGTCGCCTTCGTGGCGGGAGTAGGTATAGGTCGTTACGCCCGGTTGTACATCGGGCTGCATCTCCAGTCCTTTGTGCAGGATGAGGGCGCCGCCCGGCTGAATCAGTGTGGTGTAGTGGCGGAAGCTTTCGAGGTAGGCTTCTTTGGTGCCGTAGATGTCCAGATGGTCGGGGTCGGTGGCTGTAATCACGCTCATCCAGGGAGACAGCCAGTGGAAGGAGCGGTCGAACTCGTCCGCTTCGATCACGGTGTAGGGGCTGGTGGGGGAGAGCAGCAGGTTGGTGCCGTAGTTCTTCGAAATGCCACCGAGGAAGGCGGTGCAGCCTACGTGTGACTGGTGCAGCAGGTGGGCGGCCATGGTGCTGGTGGTAGTCTTGCCGTGAGTGCCTGCTACGCAGAGGCCTTTGCTGCTGCGGGTGATGATGCCCAATACCTGGGAACGCTTATGTATCTCGAAACCGTTTTCACGGAAATAAGTCAGTTCGGCATGTTCCTGGGGCACGGCAGGGGTGTAGATAACCAGGGTGGTGGCTTGCTCCTTGCAGTTCTCCGGGATGAGGTTGACGTCCTCTTCGTAATGTATCTGTGCACCTTCTGTAATCAGGCGTTCGGTCAGTTCGCTCGGTGTGCGGTCGTAGCCTGCCACGGCCTTTCCTTTGGAGAGGAAATAGCGTATCAGGGCGCTCATACCGATGCCACCGGCACCGACGAAGTATACGGACTGGATTGTTTCTAAATCTTTCATCAATTATCCTATTAGTTTCAACACTTCTTTTGCTATAATCGTAGCCGAGTCGGGCAATGCCAACTTGGCAATATTCTCACTCAGGTTTTTCAGCTTCGCTGCATCGGCAATGGTTTCCAATGCTACCGGCAGCAACTTTTCTTTGGCTTCCACATCCTTCACGTAGATGGCGGCGTCTTTGTTTACCAGTGCCAGGGCGTTCTTGGTCTGATGGTCTTCTGCCACGTTGGGCGAAGGCACCAGGATAACCGGCTTGTGCAGCAGGCAGAACTCCGAGATGGAACCGGCTCCTGCACGTGAGATTACCAGGTCGGCGGCAGCATAAGCACTCGCCATGTCCTTGATGAAATCTGTGACGTACAGGTTGGGGATGGCATTGATATGCGGATGGCGCACGGCTTCTCCCGTGACGGCGGTGATGGCTTCCCTTATCTGCTCGATGTATATCTTTCCCGTTTGCCAGATGAACTGTATGTCGGGGTTGGTGCGGATGAGTTCCAGTCCGTCGGTCAAAGTCTGGTTGATGGTACGTGCTCCGAGGCTTCCGCCCAGTATGAGGATGGTTTTCTTCTCCGGGTTCAGTCCGAAGAACTTCACGGCTTCCTCGTGCGAGATGGAATGTCCGAGCAGGTTTTGGCGTACCGGGTTGCCGGTCATGATAATCTTCTCTGCCGGGAAGAACTTCTCCATACCTTCGTAAGCCACACAAATCTTGTCGGCCTTCTGGGCAAGGAGCTTGTTGGTGACACCGGCGTATGAGTTCTGCTCCTGTATCAGGGTGGGGATGCCCATCATGCCTGCTGTTTTCAGCGTGGGGCCGCTGGCATAGCCGCCTACACCTACCGCCACTTGCGGACGGAATTCTTTGATGATGCTGCGTGCTTTCCACTGGCTGCGTGCCAGCTTTATCAGCACGGCTACGTTCTTCCACAAGTGCTTGCGGTCGAAGCCGGCGATGGGCAGGCCGATGATTTTGTATCCGGCATCGGGTACACGTTGCATTTCCATTCTCCCTTCGGCGCCTACGAAGAGGATTTCGGCATCGGGGCATAGCTCCTTTATGGCGTTGGCGATGGAGACTGCCGGGAATATGTGTCCGCCGGTGCCTCCGCCGCTGATGATAAGCCTCACCCCCTGCCCCTCCCCCGTAGGGAGGGGGGTAGAGTTACTTTTGCTTATATTGGTGTCTTGTTTCATATTTCTTCTGTTCTTCTTTTATTTCTTTCTCGCTCTTTCTTATTTCTTTTTGTTTCCTCAGAGTATCTTCTCCCCTCCCTACGGGGGAGGGGCAGGGGGAGAGGCTTATTCAAATTCCGCATCGCTGTTCAGTGCCTTTGCCGTCGGTTCGGTTGCCGTCTGGGCATCGCTCCCAGCGGGATGTTCCGGGTCTGCGGCATCTACCGGTATCTGCATCTGCGCTTCTTGCATCTGCTGTTCTTCCAGTTTGGCTGTATATCGGCTTACGCTCAATATCATGCCGATATAGGCGCAGTTGATAAACGTGGATGTACCACCTTTACTGATAAGCGGCAGCGGTTGCCCCGTGACGGGGGCCAATCCTACGGCAACCATCATGTTGAACAGCGCTTGCGTGACGAGCAGCAAGGCGATTCCTATAATAAGGAAGGCGGGGAAGGTGCGGTCGCACTTCTTGGCAATGCGCCCCACGCGTACCAGCAGGCAGATGTAGAGGAATACCACCACGATTCCACCTACCAGGCCGAGCTCTTCGACAATGATGGCATAGATAAAGTCGGAGAATGCCTGGCTCAGAAAGTCGCGTTGCACGGAGTTGCCCGGGCCTTTGCCTATGACGTTGCTGGTGGCTACGGCAATGCGGGCGTGTGCCACCTGTCCGTCTCCATCTATGTCGAATTTGGCTGCGGGCACTTCTTCTTTGCCGGCAAAGTCTGCAATACGCGACTTCACCGTTGTGAAGCGGTGTCCCATCGGTATCTTCTCAAGTGTTTTGTCCGGTGTGGCAAGCAGGAAGACGACGAACATCACGACGAACGCCACGATGCCTCCTCCCAGTATAAACAGTTTCTTGGCAGAGATGCGTCCGATGAACATCATCAGATAAACCGTGCCGAAAAGCAACATTCCCGTCGAATAGTTCTCCGGCAGGATAAGTGCGCAGACGGCGCAGGTGATAATCATGATACGTTTGAAAGCCTTCGGGCTTGCCCCGTCTTCGTCCTGTCCTTTGGAAAGGATAAAGGCGGTGACGATGACGACTGCCATCTTGGCTATCTCCGAGGGTTGGAACTGTATGCCCATAAACGTCATCCAGCGGGCGGCGCCATTCACGCGGTCGCCGGTGACGAAACCCATCAGCATGACGAAGGCAAGCAACCCGATGGAGAGGGGCAGCAGGAATACCGGGAATACTTGGAACCATTTATAAGGTATGTTGTGCACCAATACCACGATGACAGCACCCACCATCAGCAGGATGCTGTGCTGCGTAATCGGTCCCCAGTGGTCGCCGCTTTTGTAAGTCAGCGTACTGGCAGCACTGAACACCTCCGTGATGGAGATAAGACAGAGGAACAGGAAGATGATCCAGATAACCTTGTCGCCTTTGAATATGCTTCTTAATAAATCCAATGCTTCGCAATTTTTAAAAGTTAATAATTACAGCGCCCGTACATATGCCTTAAACTGGTCGCCGCGGTCTTCGTAACTCTTGAAGAGGTCGAAGCTGGCGCAACAGGGGCTGAGCAATACGGTTTCACCTTTCTTTGCCAGACGGTAGGCTGCATCTACGGCATCCTTCATTCCGGTTTGCACATCGGCCACGGGCAATCCCATAGGATCGAAGAATTCGTGCAGCTTTTCGTTGTGCAGTCCCAGATATACCAGTGCCGAACATTTTTCGCGTACGAGATCTTCTATTTCTGTATAATCGTTGCCTTTGTCCTTGCCGCCAAGGATAAGTACCACTTTTGTCTTCATGCTCTGCAAGGCATACCAGCAGGAGTTGACGTTCGTAGCTTTGGAGTCGTTGATGAACTCTATACCGCGTACGGTGGCTACTTTCTCCAGGCGGTGCTCCACTCCTTCAAAGTCGGACAGCGCCTTGCGGATATATTCTTTCTGTATACCGGCCAGATTGGCGGAGATGCCGGCAGCCAGCGAGTTGTATAAGTTGTGAGTACCTTGCAATGCCAATTTCTCCTGCTCCATATTGAAGTCTATCGGTGCGTTGATTTCCACTGCGCCGTCTTCCACGTAGGCGATGGCTCCATCCTCTTTCACGGCGGCGAAAGGATAGGGGTGGGCTGTCAGTCCGTGTTTCTCCAGTTCGCGCTTGATGATGGGGTCGTCGTTCCAGTAGATAAAGGCATCCTCCGGGGTTTGGTTCCGGGTGATGCGGAACTTGGCGTCTACATACTTCTGCATACAGTGATCGTAGCGATCCAGGTGGTCGGGCGTGATGTTCATCAGCACGGCTATGTTGGCACGGAAGTTATACATATTGTCCAGTTGGAAGGAACTTAGCTCGATGACGTAATAGTCGTGTTCCTCGGTAGCTACCTGCAAGGCGAGGCTCTTGCCGATGTTTCCTGCCAGACCGACGTTCAGTCCCGCACTCTTGAAAATGTGGTAGATGAGCGAAGTGGTGGTAGTCTTTCCGTTGGAACCGGTGATACAAATCATCTTCGCATCGGTATAGCGTCCGGCAAACTCTATTTCGGAAATGATAGGCGTACCTTTCTCTTTCAGTTTAAGAATCAGCGGGGCATCATTGGGGATGCCGGGACTCTTCACCACTTCGTCGGCGTTCAGTATCAGTTCCTCAGTGTGCCGGCCTTCTTCCCAAGCGATGTTGTATTTGTTCAGCAGCTCTTTATATTTGTCTTTAATGGTAGACATGTCGGAAACGAACGTGTCGAAACCCTTTACTTTGGCGAGTACGGCAGCACCTGCGCCGCTTTCTCCAGCTCCTAATATTACAATTCTACTCATATATATAATGTGTTATTGTGATTGTGTGATAATGTGCTAAAGTGATATTACTTCATCACTCTACAACTTTATCACCTTATCACTCTATCTAATTTTCAATGTTATAATCGTTATCGCCGCCAGTACAATCGTTACAATCCAGAAGCGGACGGTAATCTTTGATTCATGGAACAACTGGTCCGGCTTGGTAAATACCACCTTGCATCCCGGTTCTACCAGGTTCATGCCGGTACGGAAGTGGTCGTGTATCGGCGTACGTTTAAAGAGCCGTTGCTTCACCCCTTTCCGCTTGCCTGCCTTGTAGTAAAAGCGTTGCAGGATTACCGACAGATTCTCTACCAGGAATATTCCGCAAAGAATCGGTATCAGCAGTTCTTTGTGTATGATGATGGCAAACACGGCAATGATACCACCGATGGTCAGACTGCCCGTATCTCCCATAAACACCTGTGCCGGATAGGCATTGTACCACAAGAAACCGATAAGAGCACCGATAAAGGCGCAGATAAAGATTACCAGTTCTTGCGAGCCCGGAATATACATAATGTTCAGATATCCGGCATATTCTATGTGACTGGACACGTAGGCCAGTATTCCCAACGTCAGTCCGATGATGGCGGAGTTACCGGCAGCCATGCCGTCCATCCCATCGTTCAGATTGGCACCATTGGAAACGGCGGTCACCACAAAGATGGTGATAACGACAAACAATACCCATCCTGCTGTCTGTGCGTGTTCGCCCATCCAGCCTACCAGGTCGGAGTAATCGAAGTTATTGCTCTTGAAGAACGGGATGGTGGTTTGCGTAGCTTTGATTTCCTTCGCCGCGTGCACCACTTCCATCTGTCCGTTCGGCTTTTGTATCTCGATGTTCTCGCGGATTACAACCTGCGGACTAAGGAAGAGTGTCAGCCCTACGATAAGTCCCAAACCTACCTGCCCGATAACCTTGAACTTGCCGTGCAGTCCTTCTTTATCTTTCTTGAATATCTTGATGTAATCGTCGGCAAAGCCCAGTGAACCCAGCCAGACGGTGGTTATCAGCATCAGTATCATGTAGATATTGTCCAGCCTTCCCAGCAGCAAACAGGGAATGAGGATTGCAAAGATGATAATGACGCCTCCCATGCTGGGCACGCCTACCTTGTTCACTCCGAACGGGTCGATGCTTGCGTCGCGTTGTGTTTCGGTAATTTGTTTCCGTTTCAGCAGGTTGATGAACTTGTCTCCCCATATACTCGAAATGAGCAATGCCAGGATGATAGCCATCAACGACCGGAATGATGTATAGGAGAACATCCCCGCACCGGGGAAGTCATATTTGTCTAACCATTGGAATAAGTAGTATAACATGCTTCTTTTTTGTTATAATGAAACCTTATTTTGTTTTTTCTTTCATGTCTTTTGCAACCCATAATACCCATTCATCTACATTATCTGTCAATTGTCCGGGTAGAGGTAGAGGGATGTGTATATCAGGACTGATGCCGGTGTCATCGATGCCTCTGTCTGGTAAACGTTGGGAGCGTGTCATCGGAATCCAAGTAGAGATTCCGCTAACCGGTAAATCTACGCGCCTTATATTCGACAAATCAAGGCATCCTAACGTGTTGTCGCGTCCGTAGGTGGTGGTTCTCAAACTGCAGCTATGTATGTCGAGAACCATTTGCTCCCCTGAACTTGCCACTCTGCCGTCGATAATGAGAGCTGCTTTAATCGGTAGCGGAGAGATGGTATCGTAATGAATCGTAGTACTCTCTATCAGTGGAATGAATTCTTCGGAAGAACTCTTCATCTTTTTTAAAGTCTCTTGAAGCCAGGGAAGTTCCTTAGCTGCGTCTTTTATATATGCTTGGTGCTCCGGTGTGTTACGTATATCTACTCCGTCCATAACAGCAGAAGTGTCATATAACTGCTTTACGTAGGGTGCGTAATAAGTGTCCCTCCCGCCGCTGTTACCTCGTATGTCGATAATTAGGTGTTTGCACTCGGAAGATAAATAGTTGTTGATAGCTTTTTCCGACCACTCCAAGTTGGGGTTCCCATCACATGATGGGAAGCGGATGAGAAAAGTTTCTTCATCAACCTTGCAAGCTATTGGCATGGGAGAGTATGTCATCTCTGTGCTATAGTCAAACGATTTTCTTTGGTATTTTGCGTGCTCGTTCAGGCCGGTACGTAAATGAAAGTCACTGAACCAGCCAAAGTATTCGCCTATAGCGTCTAACTCTTCTTTCTCTTTTTGAAGGACTTGCGCACGCAGCTTTTTCTTGAATACTTCGTAAGCATTGCGTTTTTCTTCAGTTCTTGTCTTATAGGAGAATCCTGCGTAATTTGTCTCTACTTCTTGAATTGCGAAGTCTAAATCCTGCAATTCGGAGTCTGTCTCAGTTTTTTGTGCTGAGACATGAGAGCAGGAAAGCAGCAATGAAAAAATAAAGAGTAACCGGATATGGTATGCTATATATAATCTGTTCATCTTTTTATCTTTTTATTTTTTAGAACATTATTGCCTTTAACTCTTCCTTATCGTCAAAGTGATGTTTCACCCCTTTAATCTCCTGATAGTTTTCGTGTCCTTTGCCGGCTACAAGAATAACGTCGCCCGGCTGTGCAAGCATACAGGCTGTCTTGATGGCTTCCCGGCGGTCGGTAATGCTGATTGTCTTCTGCATATCGTCTTTATCCAGTCCTGCCAGCATATCGTTGATGATGTCTTGCGGTTCTTCAAAGCGGGGATTGTCCGACGTGATGATGACGCGGTCACTGGCTTTGGCAGCTTCCTTTGCCATAATGGGGCGCTTGCCTTTGTCACGGTTGCCGCCTGCACCCACTACGGTGATAATCTTCCCTTTTCCTTCGAGCACTCCATGAATGGCATTCAGTACATTGACCAGTGCATCCGGCGTATGGGCATAGTCCACAATGGCGGTGAAACCTTTGGGAGAACGCACGGCATCGAAGCGTCCCGCTACCGGAAGCAGGGTGCTGAGGGCTACAAGCACCTCTTCCTCTTTCTTGCCCAGCAATACGGCGGCACCGAATACGGCAAGCAGGTTGTAAGCATTGAACTTCCCGATGAAATGCACTGCCAACTCCTTATTATTAAAGTCGAGCAGCATACCTTCGAAGTGAGATTCCAATACCTTGCCCTTGAAGTCGCTGAGGCTGCGCAGGGAGTAAGTATATACTTTGGAACGTGTGTTCTGAGTCATCACCAGCCCGTTCTTGTCGTCCAGGTTCGTCAGGCTGAATGCACTCTTGGGCATATCGTCGAAGAACTTTTTCTTGGCTTTGAGGTAATTCTCCACCGTCTTGTGATAGTCCAGGTGGTCGCGTGTCAGGTTGGTGAAGATGCCGCCGGCAAACTTCAACCCGCTGATGCGCTTCTGGGCGATGGAGTGGGAGCTGACTTCCATAAAGGCGTATTTGCAGCCGGAGTCCGCCATCTCACCCAACAGACGGTTCAGCGTGATAGGGTCGGGAGTGGTATGTTCGGTCGGTACGGGCTGGTCGTCGATGTAGTTGCACACGGTGGAGATCAGTCCTACTTTATAGCCGAAGTAGCGGAATGTATTATATAATAAGGTAGCGATGGTTGTTTTTCCGTTGGTTCCGGTCACGCCTACCAGCTCCATCTTGGAGGTAGGGTCGCCGTAGAAGGTGGTGGCTATCTTGCCCACTGCATCTTCACTGTCCTTCACCACAATGTAGGTGACGCCGGTTTTCTGCTCTTCCGGCATTTCTTCGCAGAGCACGGCAACGGCTCCTTTCTCAATGGCTGCGGGGATATAGGCGTGTCCGTCGGTCTGTGTGCCGCGCATCGCCATGAACAGATGTCCCGCTTCTACCAGACGCGAATCTATGTTCACTCCCGTTATCTCCATGTCTATACTTCCGGTAACTTGGACCGGTTGTATCGCTTTCAACAAATCGCTAAGTTTCATACCTTATTATATATAGTATATATTCTTGTTCTTTTTTTAGTGCAGCGTCAAGGCTATTGTCTGCCCCTTCACTATCCGGTTGCCGCCCGGTATGGACTGGCTCTTCACCCGTCCCACGCCGTTCAGCCTTACTCTCAAACCTCTACTTTCCAGCAGATAGACCGCATCCTTCGCTCCCATACCCACAACGCTGGGCACTGTGTTCGATGCGAGCTCCTGGTCTTTCAGTATCACCGCTTCCGGTGCAGCCTGGCTGTGTCCCCACAACTCCTTCTTTTTCTGTCCGGAGAAATCTTTCTGAACGGGGACGTTCAATTCCTTCAGTACATAGAGCGCTTCGTTCATCTCTCCGCCTTTCACGGGAGGAATGACGTTGCTGGTGCTGTCTATGGCATTGCGCATATCAAAACGCAGGTCTTTGGCATACACTCTTTCTGCAATCTTCCCGAATACGCTACCTGCCATCAGACCGCCCGAAGCGGGAAGTCCCGGTTTCTGTATGGAGACGATGCAGCTGTACTTCGGCGCTTCGGAGGGGAAGTAGCCGCAGAAGCTCACGAGGTAGTTCACCCGTCCCGATTTGTAACCGGCTGCTCCTTGCGAAATCTGTGCCGTACCCGTCTTGCCCGATACGGAGAACTGTTTGCTTCCCGCCGGCTTCGCCAATCCTTCGGATACCACCTTCCGCAATATTTCGCGTATCTGTTCCAGTGTGTGGTCGGAGCATATCTTCGGATTGATGACTTCCGTAGGATATTCCTTCACCACTTCGCCGTCTTTCACGGCTGCCTTTACGAACTTCGGGCGTACCATCGTTCCGTTGTTGGCAATGGCGTTATAGAAAGTCAGTATGTTCATTGGCGGCACCTGTGTTTCGTAGCCGATACTCATCCACGGCAAGGTGGTCTTGGCAAAGTAACGCTCTTTGGGACCTTTGATATTCGGTTTTCCTTCTCCGGGTATTTGCAGGTGCAGAGGCTGGTCGATGCTCATGCGCTTCAATCCGTCCACATACTTCTGCGGGTCGTTTTTGTAATGCTTGTCGATGAGATAGGACACACCCACGTTGGACGACACTTCCAGGATGCGCGTCACGTTAATCTTTCCGTAGCCGCCGCGATGCCAGTTGTGGTCTCTCATCTTGCTGCCGTACATGTTCATGATACCGTTGCCTGTATCCACTTCGGTGTCGGGGGTAATCTTTCCGTCTTCCAGCGCCACCATGATAGAGGCGGTCTTGAAGGTGGAACCCGGTTCCAACATATCACTGATACCGTTACTGTTCATTTCGTAGTAGTTGCCGTCGCCTGCTTTCATCATGTTGACGATAGCTTTCACTTCTCCCGTGGCTACTTCCATCAGGATGGCTACGCCTACGTTGGCGTTGATTTCTTTCAGTTTGTCCACCAATGCTTTCTCGCAAATATCCTGCATACCCACGTCGAGGGTGGACACGATGTCGCAACCATCCACCGGCGGAAGGTCAACGATGTTCAGGTATTTGTTCATCACCTTTTGGCGGTGGGTGATGCCGTCGCGTCCTTTCAGCAGGGTGTCAAAGGCAAGCTCGATTCCGTTTCGGGCTCCCATGGCGGTGTCGGCATAGAGTCGTCCCAGGGTTTGGGCGGCAAGGGAACCGAACGGCTTCTTGCGCTGGTTGTAAATCTGTTCGTGGAAACCGCCTTTGTATTTGTTCATATTGAATACGGGCAGGCGTTTCGCTTCTTTATACTGAATGTAAGAGATACGGCGGTTGCGGTCGGGCAGGATGTTGTAGTTTCGGCTTTTCATTTCCCGTCCCTTGCGCAGATGGCTCTTGAAGGTGGCTACGCTGATGTCGGGGAAGATCTGGTGAAGTCCGATGCAGATGGAGTCGAAGTTCTGTTTCCAGATGGAGTCCTTGCGCTGCTGGTCTTTCTTGCGGCGTGCTTCGTCCCGTTCGCCGGACATGAAGTCCATGTAGATTTTATATTCGGGCAGCGAGCTTGCCATCAGCTTGCCGTCCGATGAAAGGATGTTGCCACGGTTGGGCTTCACCGTTACGTTCTCTTTCACAAAACGGTCGGCTACCTCGTTCCAGTATTGCCGTTCGGCAAACATAATTATGGCGCCCTTCACAACAATGGCTATTCCCACGAGTCCCAGGATGAGGACGACGAAGGAGTAGCGGGTCATTATATTTTTCTTATTTACGGCCAATTCAATCTATGCTTTAACGATTAACTATCTTATTTCTTTATCAGATACGGTGGATGGGTGGAAGTCTGCAAGTCGCTCTCTTTGGTAGATATGTACTCCTCAATGCGCGATTGGCGGCTTCGTTCCATCAGTTCCGAACTGCGTGTCAGTGCATCATACTTGATGTCTATAAGTTCTTTCTTCAACCGGTCTATCTCTATCATCTGTTGCTGGCAGGCATAGCGGTTGTGAATATAAAACAGTATGAGTACCATGATAAGCACAAGCAATTTGGTCTGCCGGCGAAAGAAGTCGGTAGCCAAGATGTCACCACCAATGATGTTCTTCAGTGAGGTGTGCTTTTTTGCTTTTTCAGTTTTCTTCTTTTCTTGATTGTTTTCCATTTCACTCATCCCCTTTATCACATTATCACTCTATCACCTTCTCCACTTTCTCCGCTATTCTTAGTTTGGCGCTGCGCGAGCGCGGGTTCCGTTCTATCTCTGCTTCATCGGGCGTGATTACCCTGTTGTTCACCAACCGGAAAGGAGTCAGCACGTTTCCGAAGAAGTCTTTCTCCGCTTTGCCTTCCACATTGCCGGTCTTCATGATGTTCTTCACCATGCGGTCTTCCAGCGAGTGGTAGGTGATTACTACCAGCCGTCCGCCCGGCTTCAGTGCTTCCGTTGCGGCATACAGCATCTCTTTCAGCGCTTCCATCTCCTGGTTCACCTCGATGCGCAATGCCTGGAATACTTTTGCCAGTTCTTTCTTCTCGCGTTCACGGCCGAAGAGCGGTTTGATGATTTCCAGAAATTCGCTGATGGTGCTGATCTTCTGTGTGGCGCGTGCCTTGGCGATGACGGATGCCAGCTTGCGGCTGTTCTTCAGTTCGCCGTACAGGTAGAAGATATCCGCCAGGCGCTCTTCACTGTACGTGTTCACCACGTCGGCGGCAGTATCGCCGGCACGCTTGTTCATGCGCATGTCCAGTGCTCCGTCAAAGCGGAAGGAGAATCCCCGTTCGCTGTCGTCGAAGTGATGGGACGATACTCCGAGGTCGGCAAGTATGGCATCCACCTGCTCTATGTCGTGATAGCGCAGGAAGTTGTGCAGGTAGCGGAAATTGCTGCGTACAAATGTAAAATGCGGGTCGTTCACAATGTTACGTTCCGCATCCTCGTCTTGGTCGAATCCCAGCAGGCGTCCTCCGTCTCCCAGTCGGGAGAGAATCTCGCGCGAGTGTCCGCCGCCGCCGAACGTTACGTCTACGTATGTACCGTCGGGTCGGATGTTCATCGCGTCTACGCTTGGCATCAGCAATACCGGAATATGATATGTTGTTTCTTCTTTCATCCTCTGTTTCTCTGATTCTTACTTATCCGTTACTGTTTGCATTTCCCGCTTCTGCACATGGGGTATCACCGCCCAGCAATTCTTCCAAAGCCCCGCTGAATTCTTCGGGGCTCATGAACGGCTGGTCTGCCCGTTCCTTCGCCCATATCTCGATGGTGTTGTCCATGCCGATAAAGCGGACTTCGCTCTGTATACCCGCCATCAGCAGATAGCGTTTCGGCAGCAGGATGCGTCCGTTGCCGTCGGGAGTCATCACTTCTGCATTGCTCACGAACTCGCGGAATACGTTTTGCTGTCCGGGATTCCATTTGTTCAGCTTGCGGCGCAACTCATTCTGAGTAGCAAACCACACGCTTTCGGGATAAAGCACCAGGCAGTCCTGATACACATCCTTGCGCAGTACGAGTCTCTCCTCAGAAGCAGCCTGCAGCTGTTTTCTGAATACGGCAGGGATGAAAACTCTCCCTTTCGCATCTGTTTTCGCTTCTATGTTGCCTAAGAATTGTATCATTTCTCACCTTATTATAATATGCGACGGTAAAAATACACATTTCCCCACAATTCCCCACAATCTTTTAACTAAAATCTTACAGATAAGTTTTCAATACCCTGCTCATTGCCTATTCATTTGATAATGAAGCTGCTTTTGTAATGCTTTGCTGGTGGGGGATTGCTGTCGTAGCTTAAGGAGTGAAGCCCCGTCATTGTCTTTGATAAAGTGGCGGCCGGTTATGATTTTCATGCCTGGGGAAAGGTATTCTTCCCTGCTTCAAAAGATATCTTGCCCGCAAGGAAAACTTAGAATAAAGCCTTTAGTTGTAGGAATAAAAGCTTTATTCTTATAAATATAACCTTTATTCCTAAGAATAAAGGTTATATTCCAAGTTTGCCTTGCGAGGAAGATAAGTTTTCCCTTCTACTTGAAGAAGTTAAGATAGTACAGTTATATCGAACGTTAAATTCCCATTTACCCGTCCCGGCGGATATTAACAACAAGAGGCAAACCGGATCACTCCGACTTGCCTCTTTCTTCTGACACTACTCAAAAAAATGCACTATGTTAATTGACACTGTTTGTTTAAACAAAATCTTTCAAGTCTTGTTGTAGCTTCTGACGGGTGAAGAAGATGCGGCTTTTCACCGTTCCCAGCGGCAACCCCAGCTTCTCGGCAATTTCGCGGTATTTGAAACCGGAGACGTGCATGGAGAACGGAATTTTGTATTCGCGAGGCAGGGCATTGACAATGCGGTGCATCTCTTTCAGGTCGTATGCGCTTTCGGTGTTCTCAGAAGCAACGTCGCGCGGCAGATTGAGGTGGTAGAGATTGTCCGTTTGGTCTACAAACGTCTGGTCGCGTACCACTTTGCGGTAGTTGTTTATAAAGATATTGCGCATGATGGTATATATCCATCCTTTGAAATTGGTATCGGGTGTATATTTCTCTTCATTATCCAGAGCTTTGAGAGAAGTCTCTTGCAAGAGGTCGTTCGCTTCTTCGCGGTCGGAGGTTAATTTGTATGCAAAACGTAATAGATCGTCTTGAACTCCGAGCAGGTCTTTTTTAAATGTAATACTGTTCATATGTGCTATGTTTTTTTATTTATTTATTCGTTTGATTTGGTGTTGCAAGTTTACGAATGTTTTACCTCGCCAACGGACGGATTCCCAACAAACTTTAGGGGAAAAACTATCATTTGATAGATTTTTGGTGTTTTTTGATAGATATTAGGTGCAGTTTTCTGCCAAATATTTGCGATTAATTAAAAAGATGAGTTAATTTTGCGCATTCATTTCATCAAAAGAAGAATGGCTGACGACTCTTTATTTTTGATTGACATAGACAAGATACTTCGGGAGAAAGCTCCGAAGCAGTCTAAGTATATCCCTAAATTCGTCGTGTCCTATCTGAAGCGTATCGTTCATCAGGAGGAGCTGAACGTCTTTCTGACGGAGTCGAGAGACAAAATCGGCGTCGATTTCCTGAAAGCGTGCCTGGAATTCCTCGATGCCAATATAGTGGTGAAGGGAGAAGAAAACCTGCCCCGGGAGGGACTTTATACTTTCGTGTCCAACCATCCGCTGGGAGGGCAGGATGGAGTGGCGCTGGGCTATGTGCTGGGCGCTTTCTATAACGGCAAGGTGAAATACATGGTCAACGACTTGCTGATGAATCTGCGCGGATTGGCTCCGCTCTGCATCCCCATCAACAAGACCGGCAAGCAAGCCAAAGACTTTCCACGGATGGTAGAGGCGGGATTTGCTTCGGACGACCAGTTGATTATGTTCCCCGCCGGACTTTGCTCGCGCAGGCAGAACGGAGTGATTCGCGACCTGGATTGGAGAAAGACATTCATTGTGAAGAGCGTTGAGTCCCATCGCGATGTCGTTCCTATTCACTTCGAAGGCCGTAACTCGAACTTCTTCTATAATCTTGCCAATGTGTGCAAGGCATTGGGCATCAAGGTTAATATCGCCATGCTTTATCTGGCGGACGAGATGCTGAAGAACCGCCATAAAACATTTACCGTCACGATAGGAAAACCCATTCCCTGGCAGACATTCGACAAATCGAGGACGCCGGCGCAGTGGGCACAATATGTGAAGGACATTGTATATAAACTATAGGAATAGCCGTATTTTAATTTAAAGAAGAACTACTAAGAAGATAATATGGAAGATATTATAGCACCGATAAGCAAGGAATTACTGAAAGCGGAACTGACAGAAGAGAAACGCTTGCGTATGACTAACAGAAGCCATAACCAGATTTATATCATTACCGCTCAGGATTCACCGAACACGATGAAAGAAATCGGGCGTCTGCGCGAGATAGCATTCCGTGCTGCCGGAGGTGGTACCGGCGAATCTATGGATATCGATGAATATGATATCATGGAGAATCCATACAAGCAGCTGATTGTGTGGAACCCGGAAGCTGAAGAGATTCTGGGTGGTTACCGCTATATTCTGGGTACGGATGTACGGTTTGATGAACACAATGTCCCTCTGTTGGCAACGGCTCACATGTTCAACTTTTCTGAAGAGTTCCTCAAAGAGTATCTTCCCACTACAATCGAACTGGGACGTTCGTTCGTCACCCTTGAATATCAGTCCACGCGCACCGACAGTAAAGGCCTCTTTGCCCTCGATAATCTGTGGGATGGCCTGGGTGCTTTGACGGTAGTGATGCCGAACGTGAAATACTTCTTTGGCAAGGTGACCATGTACCCCAGCTACCATCGTCAGGGACGCGACATGATACTCTACTTCCTGAAGAAACACTTCCCCGATAAAGATAATCTGATTACTCCGATGAAACCGCTGGTGATGGAGTCTGACGAGAAAGACCTGGCTGCTTTGTTCTGCAAAGATACGTTCAAGGAAGACTATAAGATATTGAATTGCGAAATACGCAAGCTGGGATATAACATCCCCCCCTTGGTAAATGCCTACATGAGTCTCAGTCCCACGATGCGTATGTTCGGCACTGCCATTAACTACGGCTTTGGCGATGTAGAAGAAACCGGCATCCTGATTGCCGTAGACGAGATACTGGCAGAAAAGCGCATCCGCCACATCGAGTCGTTCATCGCGAACGAACCGGAGTCGTGCAAGCTTACGTCGGGGGCGAATAATGTAGTTTATAAGAGTTGAATAGACTAAGTCTATGTCGTTTATACAGCCGGCAGGCTGTTGCCATTAATCTTTCTGTATAAATCGAGGGCATAGACATCCGTCATCCCTGAAATATAATCCAATACCGCCTGTACTCTTTCGTAGAGTGCAGGCGCTTTTATGTTATACTGGCTTGATACGCGGTTGATGAGCAGTTGGGAGTACGCCTTTTCGGGGGAGCATACGGCATCAATCATCAATTCGAGCAAGGTGCTGATGATGCGGAAACCGGCAAGTTCGATGTCCAGTACATCGCGTGAGCGGTATATCTTCTCGAAAGAAAGGTCGGCGCAATGCTTGTAGGCGGTGGCGGGCAGTTGGGAGATGTGCTTGATGAGGCTGCCTTCGAACGCTCCTTCCAATATCTGCTCTTCGTTGTCCAGGAAGGCTTGGGTGCATTCCCGGATAAGCAGGCCTATCACGCAGGAACGGAGATAGGCAATCTGTTCGTTGAGGTCGCTCACGATGTGCAACGTATCGAGCATGTGCGCCTGGCGCTCTTCCGGGAAGTAGGAGAGCAGTAAGTCTTTCGTCTCCTGGGTGGTGAGTATCTTCAGTTTGTGTGCGTCTTCAATGTCCATCATCTGGTAGCAGATGTCGTCGGCAGCTTCTACCAGATACACCAGCGGGTGGCGGGCGTACTTCAGCGGAGATTCGTTCAACTTCTTCATGCCCAGTTCTTCTGCAATCCGGCAGAAGCTTTCTTCCTCGGTGGTGAAGAAGCCGAACTTGGACTTCTGTCCGGCTAAACTCGATGAAAAGGGATATTTTACGATGCTGGCAAGGGTGGAGTAGGTGAGCACGAAGCCCCCTTTCCGCCTGCCTTCGAACTGGTGGGTAAGTAGGCGGAAGGCATTGGCATTCCCTTCAAAATGAGTCAGGTCTTCCCACTGGACAGCGGTCAGTTGCTCTTTCAGTGCCATGCCTTTCCCTTCGGAGAAGTAGGTGGAGATGGCGCGTTCGCCGGAGTGCCCGAAGGGGGGATTGCCCAAGTCGTGTGCCAGGCAGGCGGCAGAGACGATGGAGCCGATTTCGGGTAGAAAGGAATTCTGCAAGTCGGGATGGCGGGCGATGATGGCTTTGGAAACGTCATTGCCCAGCGAGCGCCCTACGCACGATACTTCCAGACTATGCGTCAGTCGGTTGTGAACGAAGACGCTGCCCGGCAGGGGGAAAACCTGCGTCTTGTTCTGCAAGCGGCGGAAGGGAGCGGAGAAGACAAGGCGGTCGTAATCGCGTTGAAACTCAGAACGGTTCTCGTGGCGTTCGCGGTGGAACTCTTCCAACCCGAAGCGTTTGGCAGATATAAGGGTATTCCAATTCATGCTTATCAGTAGCTTTCTTATTATTTAACTGCAAATGTATTACTATTTTGCTTCAAAAGCTGTATTTTCGCCCTTTAAATAGTAAATAAAGGAATGTAAATAAGATGTTGAACGTACAAATTATCAATAAATCGAAGCATCCGCTTCCGGCTTACGCCACCGAACTATCCGCAGGAATGGACATCCGCGCCAATATCAACGAACCTATTTCATTAGCTCCGATGCAGCGCTGCCTCGTGCCTACGGGACTTTTCATCGCCCTGCCGGCAGGCTTCGAAGCGCAGATACGTCCGCGTAGCGGGCTGGCCCTCAAGAAGGGAATCACCGTACTGAACTCCCCCGGAACGATCGATGCCGATTACCGGGGCGAGATATGCATCATCCTCGTCAACCTGTCTGCCGAAACGTTTGTCATTGAAGATGGAGAACGCATTGCCCAGATGGTGATAGCACGCCATGAACAAGCCGCCTGGCAGGAAGTGGAAGTGCTGGATGAAACCGTGCGTGGTGCCGGTGGCTTCGGACATACAGGGGTTTAATGTAATAACGCGATAATTGATGAAACTTAGAATTAACATAGTATTATTCTTGCTGCTGAACTGCTTGCTGTTCTCTTCCGTAGCCATGGGTGCCGGGCCGCTGGCAAAGAAGAAGAAAAAGAAGGTGAAGGCGAAAGCAACCCTTACCGTGCAAGAAGAGCTGACGCCCGAGCAGCAGCGCCGGTACGACTACTTCTTCCTGGAAGCTGCCCGACTGAAAGTTCAGCAAGACTACGGTGCCGCTTTCGACTTGTTGCAGCACTGTCTGACAATCAACCCGAATGCCTCGTCGGCTTTGTACGAAGTGTCGCAGTACTATATGTTCCTCAAGCAAGTGCCCCAGGGCGAAGCTGCCTTGGAGAAGGCGGTGGAGAACGACCCCGATAACTACTGGTACAGCCAGGGACTTGCCAACCTCTATCTGCAACAGAACGAAATAGAGAAAGCCGCCACGCTGCTGGAAGGCATGACCGTCCGCTTCTCCGACAAGATGGACCCGCTCTACAATCTGCTCGAAATCTACAACCATCAGGGCGAGTACGACAAAGTAATCGGCATCCTGAACAAGCTTGAAGAGCGGATGGGCAAGAACGAACAGTTGAGCATGGAGAAGTTCCGCATCTACCTACAGAAGAAAGACGACAAGAGCGCTTTCCGCGAGATAGAGAGCCTGGTTGCCGAGTATCCTATGGACACACGCTACCAGATAGTCCTGGGAGACGTCTATATGCAGAACGGAAAGAAGGACGAAGCGTATGAAATCTACAAGAAAGTGCTGGCGGAAGAACCGGACAATGCCATGGCGATGTACTCGCTCGCCTCTTACTACGAAGAAACCGGGCAGAAGGAACTCTACGAGCAGCAGTTGGACACCCTGCTCCTGAACCGGAAAGTGCCTTCGGACACCAGGCTGAACGTCATGCGCCAGTTCATTGCGCAGAACGAGCAGGACGGCCGGGACAGTACCCGCGTCATCACCCTCTTCGACCGCATCATGGAGCAAGACCCTGACGACGCGCAACTGCCGATGCTCTATGCCCAATACCTCCTTTCCAAAGGAATGAATAAGGAAGCCTGGCCCGTTGTGGGGCAGATTCTGGTTATCGACCCTACCAACACGGCAGCGCGCATGATGCTGCTGGGCGAGGCAGTGCGCAAGGAAGACTACGAAGAGATTATGCGCCTCTGCGAAGCCGGTGTCGAAGCCAATCCCGATATGCTGGAATTCTACTTCTACCTCGCCATCGCCTACAATCAGGCGGAGCGGACGGACGATGCCCTCGCCATCTGCCAGAAAGCCTTGCTGCACATCAAGGACGACAGTAAAAAAGAGGTAGTCTCCGACTTCTACGCCATCATCGGCGATGCCTACCACAGCAAGAACCAACACGACGATGCCTATGCCGCCTACGATTCGGCATTGGTGTACAACCCCTCGAACATCGGTGTACTGAACAACTACGCCTACTATCTCTCCCTGGAGCGCCGCGACCTGGACAAAGCCGAAGAAATGAGCTATCGCACGGTAAAGGCCGAACCTAACAACTCCACCTACCTCGACACCTACGCTTGGATATTGTTCGAGAAAGGGAACTATGCCGAAGCGCGCCTCTACATAGACGACGCCATGAAGGCGGAGGGCGAGACGAGCGATGTCATCGTAGAGCATTGCGGCGACATCTACTACATGACGGGTGACGTGGACGGTGCCCTGAAGTTCTGGAAGCAAGCTTGGGACAAGGGCAACCGCTCCGATATACTGAAACAGAAAATACAGAAAAAGAAATACATAACAGATGAAACTAAACCTACTAAATAAGCCTGCGATAAAGAACTTCCGCTTTTTTTCTTTATTGCTCATGCTGGCCGTGTGCCTCGCAAGCTGCCATACCTCGCGTCAGGCAGGTTCTTCGTCGAGAAAAGACGGTTATCTGTCTTCCAAAGTACAGCTGACCGTTCCCCATAAGGATGCCACTCTCACCGTGAACGGTACCATGAAGCTGCTGAGCGGCGAACGTATGCAGATATCCTTCCTGATGCCGATTATCCGTACCGAAGTGGCACGCCTGGAAGTAACGCCGGACGACATCCTGCTGGTGGACCGCATGGGAAAACGCTACGTTCGTGCCACGCGCAAAGAACTGAAAGACGTGCTTCCCAAGAAAGCTGACTTCGCCCATTTGGAGAAGTTGCTTTATGCCGCCTCCAAGCCCAACGGCAAGAAGGTGCTGACGGGCAAAGAAGTGGGTATCCCCTCGCTGGAGAAAGGAAAGATAGAACTATCCAACTTCTCCGACCAGAAGTTCACACTTACCCCCACCCAGCTATCATCCAGATATAAAGAAGTTGCCCTGGAAGAACTCCTAAATACGTTGATGAGCTTATGAAACGCCTCCTTTGTATCTTGACAGGTTGTCTCTGTCTTGCTTTGCCCCTCTCCGCCCAGTCCAACAAGCTGATAAAGGAACTGGAAAGCAAGCGCGGCACTTTGCAGAAGCAGATTGCAGAGTCCGAGACACTCCTGAAGACTACAAAGAAAGACGTAGGCAGCCAACTGAACGGCCTTGCCGCCCTGACCGGGCAAATAGAAGAGCGTAAACGCTACATCCTTGCCATCAACAGCGATGTGGAGTCCATAGAGCGCGAGCTCGGCTCGCTGAACCGCCAGTTGACCCGCCTGCAACGCGACCTGAAGGACAAGAAGCAGAAGTACGAATCGTCCGTCCAATACCTGTACAAGAACCGCTCCATCGAAGAGAAGCTGATGTTCATCTTCTCCGCCCCCTCCCTGGCGCAGACCTACCGACGGATGCGCTATGTGCGCGAGTATGCCACCTACCAGCGCCTGCAAGGCGAAGAAGTGCTGAAGAAGCAGGAGCAGGTGAACCGCAAGAAGGCGGAGCTCCAGCAAGTGAAAGCCGCCAAAGAAAATCTTCTGAAAGAGCGCGAAAACGAAAAGGCAAAGCTCGAAGCACAAGAGAAAGAAAAGAAAACCCTCGTTGCCAACCTGCAAAAGAAGCAACGCGGCCTGCAGAACGAACTTGCCAAGAAACGCCGCGAAGCGAACCAACTCAATGCCCGCATCGACCGCCTGATAGCTGAAGAAATAGAGAAAGCCCGCAAGCGTGCCGCCGAAGAAGCGCGTCGAGAAGCCGCCGCCCGCAAGAAAGCGGAAGAAAAGGCTGCTGCCAACAAGGGCACTTCTAATAATGATAAGCAAGCCACCACCACCAAGCCTAAAGCCGCCCCACTGGATGCTTACGCCATGAGTAAGGCCGACCGCGAACTCTCCGGCAACTTTGCCGGCAACCGCGGAAAGCTCCCCATGCCTATCACCGGCGCCTATATCATCACCAGCCACTACGGGGAATATACAGTAGAGGGCCTGCGCAATGTCAAGCTGGACAATAAAGGTATTGACATCCAAGGCAAACCGGGAGCGCAAGCCCGTGCCATCTTCGACGGAAAGGTTGCCGCCGTCTTCAAACTGAACGGCCTGTTCAACATCCTCATCCGCCACGGCAATTATATCTCCGTCTACTGCAACCTGTCCTCCGCTTCCGTGAAGCAGGGCGATGACGTCACCACCAAGCAAACCATCGGACAAATCTTCTCCGACGGAGCCGACAACGGCCGCACCGTACTGCACTTCCAGTTGAGAAAGGAAAAGGAGAAACTGAATCCGGAGCCGTGGCTGAATAGGTAGTTATCACATTACTACATTATCCAATAGCTCCAGATACAGCCCTATCGCCTCCTCTATCTCCCTGATAAAGATAAATTCGTCCGCCGTATGTGAGCGGCTGCTCTTGCCCGGCCCCATTTTCAGCGAGGGGAAGGGCATCAGTGCCTGGTCGGACAGGGTGGGGGAACCGAAAGGTACGCGTCCCATCGCTACGGCACGCTGTACAATAGGATGCTCCGGTGATACGTGCGAGGAACTCAGGCGGAAGGAACGTGCCTGGGCTTCGCAACGGATATGTTTCTGTATCTCGGCAAAGAGTTCCTGGTTGGTGTAGCATTCGTTGCTGCGGATATCCACTACGAACGTGCAGCGGTCGGGGATGACGTTGTGCTGCGTGCCGGCATTCACCATCGTTACGCTCATCTTTACCGGACCCAGCAGGGACGATTCCCGGGCGAAACGATAGTCGCGGAACCAGGCGATGTCATCCAATACCTTATATATAGCATTATCTCCTTCGTTGCGTGCGGCATGTCCCGATTTCCCGACGGCAGTCACGTCGAGCACCATCAAGCCCTTCTCGGCAATGGCGGGCTGCATCTCCGTGGGCTCTCCTACGATGGCAAACTGTATCGGCGGAAGTTCCGGCAACACGCATTCTATTCCGCCCTTGCCCGATACTTCTTCCTCGCACGATGCCAGGAATATCATATTATATGCCTGCGTGGTGCGGCACAGCGTCAGAAACACCTGCAACAGGCTGACTACACTTGCCCCGGCATCGTTGCTGCCCAGCCCGTACAACTTCCCGTTCTCTTCCAGCGTCGGGGTGAACGGGTCTTTCCGCCATCCGCTTACGGGTTTCACCGTGTCGATGTGCGAATTCAGCAGCAGTGTCGGTTTCTTCAAGTCGAACATCGGGCTGAGGCACCACACGTTGTTGCCTTTCCGCCCGGTCGTCATTCCTTGCATTTCGATGTAGTTTTGCAGACAGTCCGCCGCCTTTTCTTCGTCGCGGCTCAGGGATGGGATGGCAATCAGGGACTGGAGCAGTCCGGTTGCCTCGGATACGAGGGTGGGTATATCGTAAGTCATACTCGGTAAATAAATAATCTTGCTGCAAACTTACGGATAAAAAATGAAAAAGGACGCCAAACTGACGTCCTTTCTATCTTTTAGATATAGGGTTTAGAAGAAGCAGCTGAGTGAAATCATCAGGTTGCGGTTCTTGTTGTTTACATGATCGGCGTTGTCTATCAAGCCCCAGTCATAACCGAAGGAAACCTGGTACTTCCGGCAGAACTCGACACCGAACTTCAAGCCCAAGCCGAAGTCGAAACGGTTCATGCCGCCACCATCTTCATCGAAGACGTTGTCCGATGTATTGTCCGCTTCTATTCCATTTGCTTTTGCCTTACCGAAAAGACCGACAGCGATATAAGGACCTGCATTGCCGAAAACAGCAAAGTTCTCGTTTACTGCATACTTATAACCCATGTGTACGGGAACTTCTAAATAGTAAGGAGTGTACTTGATGTCGCCAGAACCGAGGTTTACTTTTGCACCTTTCAGTGACAGCAGCGCCCCCATGTCGAGATATACCCCTTCGGCAATCTGAGGCAATCCCACTTCTGCCTTCACTCCGGCGTGGAAACCTATTTTACTGTCGAAGCCGTCAGTGGAAAATTTACTGGAGTTCATACCGAGGGTTGCACCCCACTTGACATTCTCTTGCGCATTGATACCGGCAAAGCTTACTGCCAGTAATGCGAACATTACTAAAATCTTTTTCATCTAATTCAGTTTTTATTGGTTTATGTGGGTGCAAATATAGGGATATATCTAATAGGACGTCAAGAATACTGAAAAAAAGTTGCATTCCGATGATAAAATGGCAGAACAAGAACCGGCATCTAAAAGCCTGCCCCTAAAGATTTAAGTCCTAATATCAGGATAGTTTCATTTGAAACCACTACCTTTGCGGCATATTTACTAATAGATAAAGTTATGACCTATCATCATTTATCTGTCATGATACACCGTCAGGCAGAGAAGTATGGAGACAAAGTAGCCCTGAAATACAGGGATTATGAAACCGAGAAGTGGATACCGATATCCTGGAACGAATTTTCGCAGACCGTGTACCGCGCAGCCTACGCCATGGCTGCCCTCGGAATAGAGGTGCAAGAGAATATCGGCGTCTTCTCGCAGAACAAACCCGAATGCCTTTTTACCGACTTTGCAGCCTTTGCCAACCGTGCCGTGACCATACCCCTGTATGCCACCAGCTCCCCTGCCCAGGCGCAATATATCATTGACGATGCCCAGATACGCTACGTGTTCGTGGGCGAGCAATACCAGTACGATGCCGCTTTCAGCATCTTCGGCTTCTGCCGCTCCCTGCAACAACTGATTATCTTCGACCGCTCCGTGGTGCGCGATCCGCGCGACATGACCTCCATCTACTACGATGAGTTCCTCGCACTGGGCAACGACCCGCAGTACGCCGCCACCGTCGAAGAGCGCACCGCCGCCGCCTCCGACGACGACCTTGCCAATATCCTCTACACCTCCGGCACCACCGGCGAACCGAAAGGCGTCATGCTCCACCATTTCAACTTCCGTGAAGCACTACGCATCCACGACCTCCGCCTGCCTTTCATCAGCGACCAGGACGTCACCATGAACTTCCTCCCCCTGACCCACGTCTTCGAGAAAGCATGGACCTGCCTCTGCCTTCACCGCGGCGTGCAGGTGTGCGTCAACCTTCGCCCTGCCGATATACAGACCACCATCAAGGAGATACGCCCCACGATGATGTGCAGCGTGCCCCGTTTCTGGGAGAAGGTGTACGCCGGCGTACAAGAGAAGATAGCCCAGGAAACCGGTCTGCGGAAAGCCATGATGCTCGACGCCATCAAAGTAGGTAAGGTGCACAACATCGACTACCTGCGTGTGGGCAAGACCCCTCCCATGCTGCTTCACCTGAAGTACAAGTTCTACGAAAAAACCATCTATGCCCTGCTGAAGAAAACCGTCGGCATTGAGAACGGTAACTTCTTCCCCACCGCCGGTGCTGCCGTGCCCGATGAAATCTGCGAGTTCGTACACTCGGTAGGCATCAACATGGTAGTGGGCTACGGACTGACGGAATCTACCGCCACCGTCTCCTGCTTCCTCAACGAGGGATACGAGATAGGCTCCGTAGGCTCTGTGATGCCCGGCGTAGAGGTGAAGATAGGCGAGAACGACGAGATACTGCTTCGTGGTAAAACCATCACCACCGGCTACTATAAGAAGCCCGAAGCCACCGCCGCCGCCATCGACGCCGAAGGCTGGTTCCATACCGGAGACGCCGGCTACCTGGAGGACGAACATCTCTTCCTGACCGAGCGCATCAAGGACCTGTTCAAGACCTCCAACGGCAAGTACATCTCTCCCCAGGCGCTCGAAACCAAACTCGCCATCGACCGCTACATCGACCAGATAGCCATCATTGCCGATGAGCGCAAGTTCGTCTCCGCCCTCATCGTCCCCGTCTATGGCTTTGTGGAGGACTATGCGCGGGAGAAAGGCATCGAGTACAACTCAATGGAAGAACTCTTGCAGCACCCCAAGGTACAGGCCCTGTTCCGTGCCCGCATCAACACGCTTCAGCAGCAGTTTGCCCACTACGAGCAGGTGAAGCGTTTCACCCTGCTGACGGAACCCTTCAGCATGGAGCGCGGCGAACTGACGAATACCCTGAAACTGAAACGCTCCGTTGTGGCGAAGAACTACAAGGAACAGATAGACAAGATGTACGAAGAATAACATACATCCATCCCCTTCGGCAGAAACATACGAGCCGGACAACAGAAAGACTCTTTCCTGTTGTCCGGCTCATTCTTTGTTGTTATGCACAAGATGGTATCTTATGTTGCTCAAGATGGCATCTTATGCTACACAAGATGCCATCTTGTGCAAGTAAGGCAATAGTGTTCTTGCTGAAAGCAAGCAATGTTCCGGTCTAAAGCAAGCAATGTTTCAGCCGAAAGCAAGTAATGTTTCAGCTGGCAACAAATAATCTTTCCCGCTTGAAGAATATCTTCATTAACTTTTATTAGCAAATAAATCTCTCTTTTTCGATAGGGTTCTCAAATCCTATCCGGTTTTATATACGAAGCCCCCGAATAAGGGAGCATCAGAAAAGAAAAACATAACCATAATTTTAAGTATTAACCAATAACATATCTAATAGCCTATGAAGCATGGAAAAAGAAACAACTAAGATTGACAATTGACCCCAACTCGTCAATCGAAAGACAGATTTACGAGTAATCTGTTTATTAACTTAACATTTAATCTAATATTTATTTTCTGAAAAACAGCTTATGAAAAAGAAAATTATGCTAACCATGGTTTGTCTGCTGGCAGCCATCGGTTGGGTAACAGCCCAAAATTCCCCCATTAAAGGTATTGTTTTCTCGGCAGACGACAACGAACCGATTATCGGAGCTTCCGTATTAGTAAAAGGAACAACTTCCGGAGCCGTAACAGACTTAGACGGCAATTTCACAATCACAGATGCACCCGCAGGTGCCACGACACTGGTAGTGTCTTTCGTAGGTATGGTTACACAAGAAGTTCCCATCACTCCGGGAACCATAAAAGTCACATTAAAGAATGATACTAAAGTGCTGGACGAAGTAGTAGTAACAGCATTGGGTATTGCAAAGAAAGAAAAATCACTGACTTACTCCACACAGGTGGTAAACGGTGATGAACTGATACGCGCCAAAGACCCCAACATGATGAATGCGCTGGCTGGTAAGACTGCTGGTGTGCAGATTAACAAGAGTTCATCCGGTTTGGGTGGTTCTTCCAAGGTCATCATCCGTGGTAACCGTTCAGTAAGCGGAAGTAACCAGCCTTTGTACGTGATAGACGGTGTGCCCTTCGGCTCTTCTACCAACGAGAATACTGCTACTACTATCGGTGGTAACAACGATAGCGGTAACTACGACCGCGGTGACGGTATCTCCAACCTGAACCCTGATGACATCGAGAGCATGAACATCCTGAAAGGTCCTGCCGCTGCCGCTTTGTATGGTAGCTCGGCTGCCAATGGCGTAGTCATCATCACTACTAAGAAAGGTAAAGAAGGACGCGCCAGCATCTCTTTCAATACCAATACGACTTTCGATATAGCTGCTTACGGTATTCCTAAATTCCAGAATCACTATACCGGTGAAACTACCAGCTGGGGAAGCAAAATCAATGGTAGCCCTGACTATACTGACGACTTCTTCAAAACAGGTGTTACTACTATCAACTCTCTTTCTTTGAGCATGGGTTCGAAGGCTATGCAGACTTACTTCTCATATGCCAATACTTATGGTCAAGGTGTGGTAGAAGGCAACCGTCTGGTGAAGCACAACTTCAACTTCCGTGAAACAGCCAACTTCTTCAATAACAAGTTGACGGTTGATGCTAACATTAACGCTATGTATCAGAAGGGTAATAACCGTACCACTTCGGGCGGTTACTACATGAATCCCTTGATCGGTCTTTATCACTTCCCACGTGGTGGCGTAGAAGGCGGCAAGGACTTCAACTATTACAAAGATAACTATCAGGTAATGAATACCGGGCGTAACATTATGGACCAGAACTGGTACAAGACTTCCGGTACGGATATGGAGCAGAATCCTTATTGGCTTATCAACAAAGTGCCCAATGAAGATACACGCTACCGTACTATCATGAACTTGAGCGTGAAGTATAAGTTCAATGACCTCTTCAGCATCCAGGCCCGTGGTAGCGCCGACTATATTACAGATAAGGACAACACTCGTATGTATGCAGGTACCAGCCCTATCCTTTGCGGTATGAACTCAGCTGGAACAGGTACTAACGGTCGTTATAGCTATAATGAGAAGAGCGAACTCTCTACTTATGGTGATATCCTTTTCACTTATCAACAGCAGTTTGAGAACATCAGTATCAACGCATCAGTTGGTGGTAGTATTAACGACTACAACGGTAACGGTACCGGTTTCGATTCTTATCCGGGCACACTGTCTATTCCTAATGTGTTCACTATGCAGAACATAACCCTCAATGCAGGTTCTTTGAGTGATTGGAAGACGCATACACAAAGCCAGAGCGTATTCTTCACCGGACAAATCGGTCTGAAGGACCAACTCTTCCTTGATGTGACCGCACGTAACGACTGGACTTCTACTTTGGCTTTCACTAAGTATAAGAATAAAGGTTTCTTCTATCCGTCAATCGGTCTTACCTGGTTGCTCAATGAAACGTTGAAGTTGCCTTCTTGGATCAACCTTGGAAAGATTCGTGGTGCATGGTCACAGGTAGGTAACGGTTTGAGCGCCTATACTTCCAATCCGCTTAACTGGGTTACGAAGAACGGTAGCATAGGTTTCAATACCACAGCTCCTTTTGCCGATCTGAAGCCGGAGAAGACAACTTCTATCGAAGTTGGTACCGAATGGCGTTTCTTTGACAGCCGTTTGGAGTTTGACTTCACTTACTATAAGACCAATACGAAGAACCAACTCTTTACTTTGGATGCTCCTTCAGGTTCGGAATTCAATCAGTACTATGTGAATGCCGGTGATATCCAGAATACAGGTGTGGAAATTATGTTGAACGCCACTCCGGTGATGACAAATAACTTCCGTTGGAAGACAGGTGTAAACTTCGCTACCAATAAGAACGAAGCTAAGAAATTGGCTGGTGAAGAACTGGGATACTTCCAATTCAGTGGAGGTGAAAGTAACAATGTATGGAGTCGTCTGGAAGTAGGTGGTTCGTTCGGTGATTTCTACGGAACTACGTTTGTACGCGATGACAATGGCAAAATAAAGTATGACGAGAAAGGTTTGCCCGAAGTAGACAAGTCAAATGCCAAGAAGTTGGGTAACTCTAATCCTGATTTCAACCTGGGATGGAGCAATACCATCACTTGGAAAGACTTCTCTCTCTATTTCTTGATTGACGGACGTTTCGGCGGTAAAGTTATGTCATTGACAGAAGCTGACCTTGATCAGCAAGGTGTAAGTGCCGCTACCGGTGCTGCACGTGACCGCGGTTATGTGATGCTCGAAGGACATAAGATTGAAGGTGGTAATGATAATCAAAATATTACTGATTTCTACAATCTGGTAGGTGGTCGTGCCGGTGTAACCGAATACTATACTTACAGCGCTACCAACATTCGTTTGCGTGAGCTTTCTATCGGATACAGCCTGCCGCAAACATGGCTTGCCAAGACAGGTGTCATTAAGAGTGCACAAATCTCATTAGTAGGTCGTAACTTGTTCTTCTTCAAGAATAACGCTCCTTATGACCCCGATGGTATGATGTCTACCAGCAACCGTTTGCAGGGTGTAGACGTGTTTGGTATGCCTACCAACCGCTCGATAGGTTTCAACTTGAAAGTTAACTTTTAAATAGAATTTATGATTATGAAGAATATATTGAAATATACGGCAACTGCGTTGCTGGCAGTTTCTATGCTAACCGCATGTACCGACGCATTCGAAGACCTGAACACCGACCCGAAAGGGGTTACTGATGAAGAACTGAAGCAGGATAATAACTACATAGGTATGCACTTCGTTCCCATGATGCAGTCCATCTACTTCAACAATGGTGGTGGAACGAACCCGTGGGAGTATCAGGTGGTACAAAACCTGAATGCTGATATGTGGTCGGGTTATGTAAGTACTGCTACTGCTTTTGCAGGTAACATAAACAATATCACTTACGCTATGAATGCCGGTTGGAATGACAATTGCTGGGATTATGCCTATAATCAGGTAATGTCACAGAGCCTTAAGATTACCCGTAAATGTGAGAAGGATATGGAGACATACTCCCACTTTGCTGCTATCAACACTATTTGCCGCGTGATAACGATGTCTCGTCTGACTGACCAATATGGTTGTATCATCTATACCCATTACGGTGAATCTGCTACGGGCGGTACTTACGATTCCGGTCAGGATGCCTATAAGAAGTTCTTTGAAGAACTGAAGGAAGCTGCCGATCAATTGCGTGCAGTTAAAGATAAAGAAGTGGCTTCGTTTGCTTCGTTCGACTATGCTTATGGAGGTGACCTCGCGAAATGGGCTAAGTTGTGTAATACCATCCGTCTGCGTCTGGCTATGCGCATCGTGAAGTACGACGCTGCTTGGGCTAAGACTGAAGCTGAAGCTGCCATGAGCGACAGCAACGGACTGATTGAAACCAACGATGCTAACTTCGGAATTGCCGGTAACGGTTATGTGAATCCGCTTTATGGCTTGGCATTCAGCTATGGTGACTGTGTGCTCAATGCCAATATTCCTTCGATGTTAGGTGGTATGGGTGACGGACGTCTCGAAAAATATGCTACAACAAACGCTGCCGGCGACTTCTTTGGTATTCGTAATGGTGTGAAAGGTTTGGAAGAGGGTAAGAACTCGGACAACTATAAAGCAATCGTGAGCAAGCCTAATCTGGTAGCTACATCACCTGCTATCTTGGCTACTGCCGGAGAAACCATTCTGTTGGAAGCTGAAGCTGCTTTGCGCGGGTGGAATGTAAACGGTAAAGGTACTGCCAAAGAACTTTATGAAAAAGGTATCAGAGCTTCATTCGAACAATGGGGTGCTTCTGTCGGTGACTACCTGAACAGTACATCTGTAGCTGCTCCTTATGTAGATCCTATTATTCCGGCAGCCAGCATTGCTGGTCAGAGCACTGTTACTACGAAATGGGATGATGCTCTCAGTAATGAAGAAAAGTTTGCTAAGATTGCTACGCAACGTTGGATTGCTGTTTATCCCGAAGGTATGAATGGTTGGGCCGAACTGCGTCGTACAGGTTATCCCAAGCTATTCCCAATAATGGTGAACTACAGTCAGGGTGAAATTGATACCGACCTTGGTCCTCGTCGTTTGCCTTTCACTATCAATGAGAAAGACAATAACGCAGCCAACTATGCCAAGGCTGTGGAACTGCTCGGTGGTCCTGATAGTGCTGCAACCCGCGTATTTTGGGATATTGACAAACCTAACATTTAGTCATTGATTGGAAACACATTAATATAATATGAGGGTGTATCAAGAACATACTTTATATTTACAAAATATAAAGGCGACTGTCCTGATACACCCTTTTAATCTTTTTATCCTATGAAACATATCATAAAACCACTCTTCTTACTGTCCGGTTTACTCTGTGCTCCGGCAGTTATGCTCCAAGCCCAAGTAGACCCCCAACTGAAAGCCGACGTCATTAGCACGGGATACGTACACAGCCCGTTGCCGCTTGATGAAACGAAAGCATACGAAACCTTCGGGCTGACGAAGAAAGTATTGGAAAACGTGATGCTGTGCGATATGGAAGACTTCTCCAAGTGGTCGCACAAAGGCATCGGTCAAATAAGCCAGACTACTGAGCGAAGCAAATCCGGCACACACAGCCTGCGCCTCGAAGCACCCACCCATCCCGACAAGATACTGGACTGGGGACTGGGACGCGGCACCTGCATGGCTTCTTACGATGTAGGCGGCGCCAACTGGGAAGGCTACAACCGCCTGAAATTCTACATCTATCCCACCTGCGAAGGTGCCCGCAGCATCTACCTCAACCTCTACGTAGAGAATGACGGCGAAATCAAAGTGCCCGACATCTACGGACGTGAAGGTTACCACGAAATCAATCTGAAGAACAACCAATGGAACGAATGCTTCGTCGAGATGTCCGGTCTGGCACGCGATAAGGTCACCAAGATATCATTCGCCATCGAAGTTTTCGGCAAAGAACGCACTATGGGCGATTCACTGCGTTTCGACGTAGATGCCGTAGAACTTCAGAAGGTGGAGAACCCCGAGACGGTGAAAGGCTGGATGCCTGCCCAGAACCGCATCATCTTCTCTACTACCGGCTATAGCCTGGAAAGCCCCAAGACAGCCATCGTCAATGTGGAGAAGCACAACGGACAGTTCCAACTGAAAGATGCCGATACACAGGCCATCGTCTTTACCGGTCCCGTCAGGAAAGAAAAGACCGGGCTGGGAGAGTTCGAGACAATCGACTTCTCCGACTACAAGACGCAAGGAAGATACATCATCCAGGTAGGCGACGTCACCACCTGGCCTTTCTATATCCACAAGGACGTGTGGGATGACTCTGCATGGCGCATGGTCAACTTCCTCTTCTGCGAGCGTTGCGGCTACCCCGTTCCCGGAAAGCACGGCGCTTGCCACACCGACCTGCATGCTACCTACAACGGTCACATCATCCCCATCAACGGTGGTTGGCACGATGCTGCCGATATGTCCCAGCAGACTTTGCAGACAGGTGAGATTTCCTACTCCCTGCTCTCCATGGCAGCCCGTGCCAAAGAGAAAGGCAGCACAGACCTCTACAACCGCCTCATGGAAGAAGCCCTCTGGGGAATGGACTACATCATGAAAACCCGCCTGGGCGATGGCTACCGTGCCCAGACCTGGGGCACCAACCTGTGGACCGACGGCAAGATAGGCACCGACGATGATTCCGGCCGCCGCGAAGTGCTGGTTCATAACGGAGCATTGGAGAACTTCTTGCTTGCAGGCATCGAGGCCTATACTTCTATGATGGTAGACAAGGATGCCGCCCTGAAGAGCAACCTGAAGAAGATTGCCAAAGAAGACTTCGGCTATGCCATGAAGCGCTTCAACGAACTGGGCTTTGCCGAACTGATAAAGAAGGGTGGAGGACACGCCGCCATGGCATCCGAGAGCCAATACCACGCCAATATCTCTTGGGCTGCCAGCATGCTCTACAAGTTGACGGGCGAACAGCAGTACGCCGACGAAGCCGTAAAAGCCATCCGCTACACCTTGCAGTGCCAACGCACCGAGCCGCTGAAGGACAAGAACAAGACCTGCGGTTTCTTCTACCGCGACTTGGCAAAGAAGTCCATCGTCCATTATACCCACCAGTCCCGCGACTATGCCTATATGGAAGCGCTTGCCGCCCTTTGCGAAACGCAACCGCAGCATGCCGAATACCCCCAGTGGATTCGTTCCATGAAGCTCTATGGCGACTACCTGAAGAACATCATGCAGTACGTCCATCCCTATGGAATGGTGCCGAGCGGCATATACCACAAGGACGAGGTGAAAGACTCCGTGAACTTCTACGCCGTGCAGGTAGGCATCCGCAGCGGTGCCGAAAAGGACTACAAAGAGCAACTGGAGAATGCCATCCGTTTCGATAAGGAGCATTACCTGCGCATCTTCCCCGTTTGGTTCTCATTCAAGGGAAACATCGCCGTGCACCTGTCCACCGGTAAGGCAGCAGCCATCTGTGCCCGAATCCTGAACGACAAACAGTTGAAGGACATTGCCGAACAACAACTCTTCTGGGTAGTGGGACGGAATCCTTTCGGACAGTCCATGATCTACGGAGAGGGCAGCAACTATACGCAGCTCTACACCGCTCTGCCGGGCGAAACAGTGGGCGAGATACCCGTAGGTATGCAGTCTTATTTCAATGAAGACGCTCCCTACTGGCCGCAGTTCAACACAGCTACCTATAAAGAAGTGTGGGGCTCTTCGGCTGCGCGCTGGTTAATGTTGATTTCCGAATTCTAAAAGAGAGGAGAAACTATAATGAGTGATAAAACAATTTATTCGCGCCGTAACCTGGCGATAGATATGCTAAGGGCACTGACCATGTTCACCATGATCTTTGTCAACGATTTCTGGAAAGTGCACGATGTACCCGGCTGGCTGGATCATGCCGCCTTTGGGCAGGACTTCATGGGACTGGCGGACGTCGTCTTCCCCTGCTTCCTCTTTGCCGTGGGTATGTCCATCCCTTATGCCATCGAAGGCAGATACTCCAAGGGCTACTCGGCGGAATCTACCCTGGGGCATATCCTTTCGCGCACATTCGCCTTGCTGGTGATGGGCGCGTTCATCACCAACTCGGAGTACCGCCTCTCTTCGGAGGTGTGCTATCCCATCGGTGTCTATTGGTTTATTATGGCGGTAGGATTCCTCGGTGTGTGGAACCAGTATCCGCGTACGGCATCCAAGACGCAGAAGAATATCTTCCTTGCGTGCAAGATTGCCGGCGTGCTGGCGCTGCTCTTCCTGGCGTTCACCTTCCGCAACCCGCAGGGTGGTGTATTCGGCTTCTCCGGGGGCATCCTGGGAGCCATCGGCTGGACCTACCTGTTGTGTGCCGTCACCTACCTGCTGGCTCGCGACCGCATCAACTACCTGCTACCCATCTGGGTGCTCTTCATCCTGATTTGCCTGCTGACTACCCCGCTGCGCGAGTCGTTCGGTGGCACTCCCATCCTCGACTTCCCCGAGCGTAACTTCCTCAGCGGCCTGCTGGGCACGCTGCACATAGGCAACGGAGCACTGCCGGCGTTCACCATGGGCGGTGTCCTGCTTTCCGTGTTCAGTGGCCGCTACATCGGCAAGAGCGATACGTGGAAGCTAAGCACTTCGTGGATCGTGGCTGCGGCGCTTCTGCTGGTCGGCATCTTTTCGCACCAGTTCTATATTGTGTCTAAGCTGGGCGCTACGCCCCCCTGGGTATTCTACGTCATTGCCATTTCGGTGGCTGCCTATGGCACGTTGACCTACCTGGTCAGCCGTGGAGTGACGGGCTGGTTCAACCTGATAAAGCCTGCCGGTACGGCCACGCTTACCACTTACCTGATACCCTACGTCTTTTACGGCTTTGCCGATGTCACCGGCTACGTCCTTCCCGACTGGTCGACGCATGGCTTCATGGGGCTTGTCAACTGCATCTGCTTTGCCTTTGTAGTGATAGGCGTCACCTGGGTATTGGAAAAACTGCATATCAAACTTAAAATATAACATATCATGAAGAAGAAACTTTTACCGGCATTTTTGCTGTTGTTCCTATCGTTGGGCATGTTCTCGTGCCAACAAAACAAAGAGAATACCACCCAGGAATATCCTATGTTCTGGACGTGGCTGGACTATCGCCCCGGCATGAACTTCGATTCCATCTGCCAGGTGATGAACGACATCGGCATGGATGGCGTCATGCTGAACGCACCTACTCCCGATGATTACCGGGCAGCAATCCCCGTTGCCCACAAGCACGGCATCGAAGTCTACGCCTGGCTATGGACCATGAACCTGGAGCACGACCGCGACCGTATCTTGAAGGAACACCCTGAATGGTTCAGTGTGAACCGCAACGGAAAGAGCCTTGCCGATACCACCGCCTACGTGGGCTACTATAAGTTCCTCTGCCCCGCCTTGCCCGAAGTGCGCGAGTTCATCAAGGAAAAGATCAAAGCCTACTGCGAAGTGGAAGGTCTGAACGGTATCGCCATCGACTACCACCGCTTTGTCGACGTAGTGCTTCCCACCACTTTGTGGCCCAACTACGGCATTGTCCAAGACCGCGAATATCCGGCTTGGGACTATGGCTACCATCCCGCTATGATTCAGAAGTTCAAGGAACAATACGGCTACGATCCCCGCGAGCAGGAAGACCCCTCGCTCGACGTGAAGTGGCGTCAGTTCCGTTGCGACCAGATCTCAGAAGTGGCCAACATGATCTCCGAGGTAGTACACTCTTATGGCAAGACGATGGCCGCCTCTCCGTTCCCCACTCCCAAGATGGCATCGCGCATGGTGCGCCAGGACTGGAGCAAGTGGAACCTCGACATCGTGTTCCCGATGGTTTATCATACCTTCTACACGGGTGACGTAAGTTTCATCTCCGACTGTACCATCGAGAATGCCCGCGATAAGAACGCCATGACCACCCTCTATTGTGGTATGACCGCTACCGATGGCCCCGAAATGTTCCGGTGCATGGATGCCGCCCTGAACAACGGCGCACAAGGCATTGCCGTATTCACCATCTCCGGTCTGCGCTCTCCCGAGGTGAGAAAGCAGTTCCGGGCTTACACGGATAGCGTGCGTGCAGTGCGTGCTGCCAATGGCGGCGTCATCAAGGCAACCCACCCTATAGCAGCCGAGATAGACCCCTTCAAGCACGAAGGCATCATGAAACTGATGGAGGCGCGTATGCAGCAAATCATAGCCACGGCTGCCGGCAAGGAAGAACTTGCCCCCCTGGCATTGGGCGAGTTCAAGCAGGTAGATTCCTACGATGCCACCCGTTGCTACCAGGTAGTGGACGATAATAGCAAGAGCACCTTCGATGTCACCTTCTATCTCTACGGCGACGTAGTCTCCGGCTGGGATGTTGCTGCGGCAGACAAGGCTTCAACTAAGAAATAAAAAAGTTGCTTTATGATGATAAGAGAATCTATGAATAAGCTCTTTCTGCTCGTTGTCTGCCTGGCAACGGGCAGTCTGGTTTGCAGCAATGCCCAGGAGGCGAAGAGCCTGTCCGTAAAGAAAATAATGTGTACAGCTTCACCCGCAGGTGAGGCTGTGCCTTCTTTACTGGATGCCAATCACATCGAGTTCCAGCCCATCGACGTGATCAACTGGAAAGACCATCCGTATAAACCCGAAGTCAGCTTCCGCATCGCCCACACCGGTCGGGAGATACTGCTCCACTATAAGGTGAAGGAAGCGAGCGTGCGCGCCGTAGCTGCCGGTGACAACGGCAACGTATGGGAAGACGCCTGCGTCGAGTTCTTCGTCTCTCCCGATGGCAACGACAACTACTATAACTTCGAGTGCAACTGTGCCGCCAAACTGCTGATTCAAGGCGGACTCGTGAATCGGCGCCGCCCTATGGCAGCCTCCGAAGTGCTGGCAATGGTGAAGCGTTGGAGTTCCCTGGGCAATGAACCTTTCGACGAGAAGGTCGGCGAATGTAGCTGGGAACTGACAATGGTCATCCCCGTCTCCGCCTTCTTCAACCATTCCATTGATTCGCTGGATGGCAAAACCATGAAAGGAAACTTCTACAAATGCGGTGACAAACTCCGCACTCCGCACTTCCTCTCCTGGAGTCCCATCAAGTCGGAACAGCCTATGTTTCACTGTCCCACCTATTTCGGTACATTGTCTTTTGAGTAATTGTGTTTTTTTCCTACCTTTGCCGTCTTAAAGTATAGAACAGGAAAAAAGCATATGATTACCGCAGAACAACTGAAAGATCTTAAAGAACGTTCCGAAGCGTTGAACCGCTATCTGGATATCGAGGGAAAGAAGATACAAGTAGAAGAAGAGCAGCTTCGCACCCAGGCTCCCGGCTTCTGGGACGACCAGAAAACTGCCGAAGCCCAGATGAAGAAAGTGAAAGGCTTGCAGCAATGGATTTCCGGCTACAATGAAGTCAAGACATTGGCGGATGAAGTGCAGCTGGCGTTCGACTTCTACAAAGACGAGCTGGTGACCGAGGAAGAAGTGGACGAGGCTTACGCCAAAGCATCCGCTGCCGTCGAGGCTCTCGAACTGAAGAACATGCTCCGCGAGGAAGCCGACCAGATGGACTGCGTCCTGAAGATCAACTCCGGCGCCGGTGGCACCGAGAGCCAGGACTGGGCGAGCATGCTGATGCGTATGTACCTGCGCTATGCCGAAACCCACGGTTACAAGGCTACCATTGCCAACTTGCAGGAGGGCGACGAAGCAGGCATCAAGACCTGTACCATCGAAATCTCCGGTGACTATTCCTACGGCTATCTCAAGGGAGAGAACGGTGTGCACCGCCTGGTGCGTGTGTCTCCCTACAATGCCCAGGGCAAGCGCATGACGTCTTTCGCTTCCGTCTTCGTCACTCCGCTGGTAGACGATACCATCGAGGTGAACATCAACGTTGCCAATATCTCCTGGGATACCTTCCGCTCCAGCGGTGCCGGCGGTCAGAACGTCAACAAGGTAGAATCCGGCGTACGCCTGCGCTACCAGTTCAAGGACCCCTATACCGGCGAGGAAGAAGAAATCCTTATCGAGAACACCGAGACGCGCGACCAGCCCAAGAACCGCGAGAATGCCATGCGCCAGTTGCGTTCCATCCTGTACGACAAAGAGCTTCAGCACCGCATGGCGGAACAAGCCAAAGTGGAAGCCGGCAAGAAGAAAATCGAGTGGGGTTCGCAGATCCGCAGCTACGTCTTCGACGACCGCCGCGTGAAAGACCACCGCACCAACTTCCAGACCAGCGACGTGAACGGCGTAATGGACGGCAAGATAGACGGCTTCATCAAGGCATACCTGATGGAGTTTGCAGGGAGCGGGGAGTAAGCTCAACATCCATGATACAGGATTGAATAATAAAAAACTATCCTAACATACAAGATATAGAATATCTGATGTTAGGATAGTTTGTTTATAGACTCTTCTTGAAGTAATCAAACTATGTGAAGCTTGTTAAAAACCTAATGGGAGTATCTTATGTCTCAGAAGGAACATACCTAAACCTACTAAAAGTAAGGCAATGATATATCCTACAATCCTATTCCTTTTTTCTTTTTCAAGTACATATTCATGCTTAAAGAAATTGGTACGGCATCTTTTTAATAACCAACATGTAAATGCTCCTAAAAAGTCTGGTGTCATTTCTTTTCCTTCTGTTTATAGTTATAATTAAAAGGGGCTATTACAAAGTCTTTTATTTTTTTGAATGAATCAAAATGCTTTGAATTACTCTCATATCTTCTTATTTCTTTTGCGTAGGCATCTTTTCTTTTAGAAATAGGAAGATGTTTATTAATCTTTTTAAATTTATACCAAGAACCAGGATTGCCAATTTGGCTCATCTTAGAAAATGGAATATTACTTGTCGTTACATCAATAAAGCTCTCTATCTTCTCCGTTGAGGTCTGTGAAGCTCCCGACCATGTGCGTCCCGTCAGCATAACTTTGGGTGAGTTGATAAGTGAATAGCCACTGCCAAGTACAAACTTGGCTATTCCATCAGTAACTCCGGTAGCAGGCTCATCCAAATAGAATTCAAGATCCGTTGCTACATCCGTTGATTGAATGCTTCCATAGCTTCCAGTCCGTTGCCAATCCCAGAACTCCTGTTCGGAAAGCTGTACTTTTCTATCACCATAACTTATATACTCTTGACGTCCAACGAAAGTATTATGGAACCAATTGTTATGCGTGGTTTCCTTGTACGTACCATCCGGATTATAGATTACTTTCATTTGTCCGTCAGGGTCAACAAACCGTATAGGACTATTTCCACAGTATGCATACATACTTGTCGAATAATACTTCTCCGCCATCGGGTCCACCGTTGTGAATCTTCCCAGTGCCGGATCATAGTGTCTTGCTCCGTAGTCGTACCAGTTCAATCCGTTCTTGGCGTCGAGTTCCTTGCCGTTGTACTTGTAGCGTTGTACGTTGCCTGTATTGGCATATACACCGCCGAAGGGGTAGTAATGGTTTGTCTCTTTCACGATACCGGCAGAGTTGATAACTACCCGGTTGTTACCTTGATGGTCTTTCAGGTAGTAACGATACTCACTATCAGCAAAGGAGTAATAACCTTCCTCAAACAACAGGAACTTACAAATACCGTTTTCATAGACCACATTTCCACAGTAATCCGTTGTGGTGGCAGTACCGTCTATATTATGTACTGTTTTCAGTTTGCTACCGTCTGCAGCATAAGTATAGACAATTGTATTACCGCCGGTGAACGTTACGATGTCTGGCAAATTTAGTATATTATATTGAATACTGCTAATTCCTTTATTCAAATCTTTCGTTAAATTTCCGTTGGCATCATAAGCATACTCTCCGGCTTACTTTCCGTTGTCCTTGAACTTGAAGCCGGCGTTGTAGGCGGAAGAAATAAAAAACTATCCTAACATATAAGATACAGAATATCTGATGTTAGGATAGTAATTAAAGAATTTTGTTTGAAGTAGTCAAACTATATCAAAGAATGATGAATCATAGAGTCTTAATACTTAGAATATTAATATTCATAATAAAAATAATCAGGAGTTCTTAATGTATCCCATAATTGAAATCCGCGATTGGGACCACAAGAAATCACTATTTCAGGGATATTGTTTATCCGGTATGTAAAAGTTGTATCTATTACTTTCCTGCCAACATATAATACAGTATCCAATGATGTTACACATATTTTGATTTTGGCACTATCCTTATTTTCTCTATTAAAACGGGCTACCTCCATTCCAAGGCAATCTTCAAAATGTTCTAAAGTAATTTCATTGAACCTATTGATATAAGTGCCTTCAAAGAATAAACTGTCATTAACCCAACATTTTATATAGTCTTTCCCGCTACGATCGTAGTAAACAGTGTTTACGCGAATAGTAAATAAGGAATTTGAGGAGAGTGAGTTGTTCATACATCCTGCTAATAGCAGAAATAGACTCATGAAAGTAAATATACATCTTCTCATTATCTACCTTTTTTTAAGTTCCTGCCTCCATTGAGGTATATGTTTATTCAGATTATTATTGATATAGTTATTTCTAATTGTTTTTATTTGAGAACGATTCAAGTG
>JAUUPT010000064.1 GCA_030843315.1 Bacteroidaceae bacterium
TATCGCTGTCTATGATCTGTTGGAGTACACTGTTTTTGCTGATAAGATTGCCTACCATAATGAACCGTCCTTCCTTGCCACCGAAGCATCCGAAAAGCGCTTCTTTTATCCACTTGGTCATCTCGCGTACGCGGGCTTCGCTGCGGCACATTTCGTCGTCGTCGAGGTCATCTACCACGATATAGTCCGGGCGTTTGTCGCGGAACCTCAATCCTCGCGGTGACTGTCCGCGCCCACGGCTGAAGAAGGCGCACTGGTCCTTGGTGACGAACTCGCCTTCCTGCCAGCATCCGGCATTGTACTGTTCGCCGAAATCCTCGATGATGTACTGGTTGAATTGCAGTTCCGCCTGGAGATCGCCCAACAAGGCGTCGGCATTATCTTCGCTCTTGCCCACGAGCACCATGACGTGCAGTTCATCCTTGAACTTCAGCCATAGCGGTATGCCCACATCCAGATGTACCGACTTGGCATGCCCGCGCGGCCACTTGAAGACAGCACGCATCTCACGGTGTTTCTCAATATGCCGGGCGGCATCGTTGTGAAACCTGGCATTGGGGCACTGGCAATAGTGGCTCAGGTAGCGCTGGCAGAAGTAGTCGTAATCCTTCAGGGCACGGGCGATGTTCTTCTTCCGCTCGGTTTCGGTCTCCGGCTTCCGCTTCGAGGTGAGGCGCAACAACCGGTTGCAATGTTCCTCCCATCGTTTGAGGGCTTCTTTTTTCTCTTCAACTGTCATTTCTGTCTGAATTTGATGCCCATAAAATCACTGTGGAGCTGGTTGACAAGCATTATCAGGTTGTCATCTATATCAGGATAATCGTCACGGTGGGTAGCCAGCCAGTTCTCGAACTCGATCAGAGTGTCCACCTTGTTGACAATGGTGGTTCCCGCATTGATTTCCTTGATGCCCTTGGCTGCCTTCAGCAGCGAATCCGTCATACGGCTGATGCCCTTTTCGTCACCGTCCACATTGTCGATGGCCTCTCCCAGTTTGGAGAGAGTTTTGGATGTGATGGCTTCTCGGCTCATTTCGCGTGAAGCACGTTCTTCCTTCCATCCTTCCTGGTTTATCCACCGGCTGACAGACTGGCGGCTTACTCCGGTAAGGTCCACAATCTGGGCAATGGGTGTCCCTTTCATATAGAGGTGCTTTGCCACCGCTTTCTGTTTGTCCTTGCTATTTGCCATACTTCCTTGAATTACTTGTTACGATGGCAAAGTTGCAAAGCACGGAGCGGGCGGCGAAAAAACGGCGCAAAGGTTACAGGCTATTGTGCCGTGGTTACACGCTTGCCGGCAACCGTTGCACACTTTTTTGTGCGGTTACATCCGCTACCGTAAGTTTGCGCAAAATGAGACGCAAATCATGGGAAAGAGAATCAGAATATCGAATGAGACATTGAACTGTTACGGCACCTGGGTGAAGACGGAAGGTGCAGATATTGAACAGTTCCAGAAAAACTCCGTGTTGCTGTATATGCATTGGCGCGGTATGATTATAGGCTGCATCAAGGACATACGGGTGGAAGGAAACGAGATTACCGGTGAACCTTATTTCGACGAAGTACGGGATGAATCGAAAATCTTGAAACAGCAATGGGAGAAAGGCACATTAAGAATGTGCAGCCCCAATTTCGAGATCATTGAGATGAGCGACGATCCGGCATTACTGAAACCCGGACAGACCCGCCCGACAGTGACAAAGTGCAAACTTGTAGAAGTCAGCATGGTGGATATCGGTGGCAATGATGATAACCTGGTATTGCTCAGCTATCAGGGCAATGAATTAAAACTGGCAGCCGGTGAAGACTGTGCCGCCCTTCCTTTACTGAAAACTAACGGCGGAGAACCTCCGCAAAATGATAATTCTAAAACAGAAGAGACTATGAACGTAGATTTCAAAGCTATTGCCCTGAAGCTGGGCCTGCCGGAAACGGCTACGGAAGCGGACATCCTCGCTAAGATAAATATCTTGTTGGGATTCCAAACCGCCAACACGGAACTGCGCAAGCAGCTGGACGACATCAAACTGGCAGGAGTCACACAAATGGTGGACGACGCCATCAAAGCGGGCAAGTTCAATGCCGACAAGAAGGAACATTTCATCAGTCTGGGCAAGACTATGGGCTCAGAAGGGCTGAAACTGACACTGGACAGTATGGCTGCCGTGACGAAACCGATGCAGCTGCTGAATACCGGAGGAGGTACGGCAAGTGGTATGGTTGCCGGAACATGGAGTAAACTGAGCGAGGTACCTGAAGCACAGTTGTTACTGATGAGAGAGAATGAACCGGATAAATACCGTGCACTGTATAAGGCGGAATACGGTATCGAGTGCCCGAAGTTTTAAATTATAAATCAGATATCAAAAATGAATGCAGTAATGAAATTTGTTTGTGGAACGCTGTTCAACGTCCTGATGGGCGTGGTCCTGGCGTCGGTGGTGGGGTTTGACCCTGCTTATGGTGCAGTGACGGGTGCAATAGCCCCGGCAGTGCTTGGAAACTTTATGCCCGCGGGCGCGGCCTTCGAGGGCGTATATACGGAAGTGTGGACCGGCGAATTGATTAAGCGCCTGAATGCCGGATTGAAAGCGGACTTCCTGAATGGGATTCCTGATTACTCTGCCAAGGTGGATAATGAGGTGATTCATCTGGTAGATGTGGGCGGCGACCCGGACGTGCTGGTAAATAATACGACTTATCCCATTCCTGTCCAGGACTTGACGGAAAGTGACATACCGGTAGGTCTTGACAAGTTCCAAACGAAGGCAACCCGTGTGACGGATGACCAGCTGTATGCTTTGTCTTTCAACAAGTATGCCGCCGATGTGGAACGTCATGGCAATGCCATCCTCACTGTGAAGTACAAAAAAGCTGCCCATGCCCTGACTCCTTACAGCCATACGGATAAGACTCCGGTCATTGCTACCAGTGGTGCCGCTGATACATCAGGGCGTAAGAAACTTGTCATTCAGGACATCATTGCCCTGAAACGCGCCTTTGACAATATGGAGGTACCCGAGGACGGGCGTGTGCTGGTTCTCTGTCCCGACCATGTGAATGATCTGCTGGAAGCAGACCAAAGCTTCAAGGACAAGTATTACAATTATACCACCGGCAAATTGCTGAATATGTTCGGCTTCGAGGTATATACGTATGTCAACTGTCCGTACTTCACTAAAGAAGGTGTCAAGGTTGCATACGATGTCACCCCGGCAGCTACCGACCTGAAAGGTTCGTTTGCCTTCTACCGTCCACTCATGTTCCGTGCACAAGGCTCTACTAAGATGTATTATAGCGAAGCCCGTACCAGTCCGCAAACGCAGGAAAGTCTGGTGAACTTCCGCCACTATTACATCGTGTTGCCTAAGAAACAGTTGGCTATCGGTGCTATCTACAGTTGGGACGGTGCTACGGCACAGAGCAAGGACCAGGCGGTGCCGACAGAAAAACGTTGGGCTCAAGTCCGCCGAGAAGCGGCAGCAGCTGCTGCTGCCAAAGCTGATGCAGAGAACAGTCCGGTACCGGAAGATCCTAACTCTGAATTGGAAGCGTGATGAGTGCACGAGGACTACGTAATAATAACCCTCTGAACATCCGTCTCTCTGCCACCACTCGGTGGCAGGGGGAAGTTCGGCCTTCGCAAGACCGCTCGTTCTGCCAATTCGAGAGCATGGCTTACGGATATCGTGCCGGTCTGAAACTGTTGCAGAACTACTCGAAGCTTAACGGCTGCCATACTGTGCGTACCATCATCAGCCGATGGGCACCGCCGTGCGAGAATGACACAAGAAGTTACATCTCCACTGTATGCAAACTCTCCGGGTTGTATTCTGACCGACGGCTGAATGTGGATGATCGGCGGACGATGTGCAGCCTGGCGGCGGCAATGTCTCAGGTAGAAAATGGTGTTCCGGCTGTAATGGCAGATGTCATCGAAGGCTGGGAATTACTCTAAATGAAATTAAGCCATGACAACAGAACTGATAACGCAGATTCTCCAGTGGCTCATCCCCAGTGGTTTTATCGGTTCGTTCTGGGTATGGCTGAGACATAAGGAGAACCGGAAGGTGCTCGCTGCCAAAGAGCGCAGCGATGCCTACAAGGAGATGTATGATAATTTATCGGGAACTTTGATAGACCTGCAAAATGAGAATCTTAAACTTTATAAAGCGGTGCGCGAACTTAACCGTACCATTCAGACTGCTTCTACCTGTAAGCATTATGCTGATTGCCCTATCCGTGGCGAGTTGCAAAAGTCCGGGACGATTGACACAGGACGTACGCAGTACAGACAGCCTGGAAAGCAGAAAAGAGTTCGCTCTCCTGCAAGAACCCGTACCGCCGAGTATGGCGAAGACGACGTTTCCGACAGCGATGCTGAACTCGATACCGATAGGTACGGGCTTCAGTAAGCGCAGCGGGCAGGCTACGGTAAACGTCAACCGGATATCGGCAGACTCTACGGAAGTGACCGCTACCTGCGACAGCCTGGCGCGGCAGGTCATAGTGCTGACGGAAGAGCTTACAAGAATCCGCAATGAAACCCAGAAGGAAACTGAAACACTCCTTCCGCAGGTGGTACGAGAGCCCACCGGCTGGCAATGGTTTCAGATATGGACAGGGCGGCTGGCCGTTGCCGCATTCCTTTTACTACTGATTAAACGGCGATTAAAAACGAATAAAATTTAGAATTATGGATAAATTAATCTATGGAATGTCCCGCGTGAAGTTCTGCGGCGAAGAAATCGGCTGGTTCGACGAACAAGGCCTGACACCGGCAGGAACTCCGGCTACCCAGGTGGACATCTATTCCGCCCAGGTGAAGGACGGACCGGTGGGGACTATCACCAGCAACCCAGGCAAAAAGGCGTTCACGGGGAATCTGATTGATATGTCTGCCGATAACCTGGTAAAGGTAATCGGCGGAAAGAAGGACGAGAATGGCAACTGGGAGCCCCCTGAAAGTTGGGAGAAGACCGGAGTGATGGATATTGAATGCGACAGCGGGCATACAATCCGTCTGTACAATGCGAAGGTGACGGGCAACGACTATTCCGGCGGCGTAAACTCCCAGGGAGTCCTTGCTTTGGCACTGAACGTCGAGGTGATGAAAGATAAGGACGGCAAGCGCCAGAAAATATTTGCTCCGGGCATCGATCCGGAAACCGGCAATCCGGTAGTAGCTCCTGAAGGTTGACACGATGGCAGCGGATTTCAATTTGGAACGATTGGCGGCAAAGATATTGTATGACAAAGGCATTTCTTTGCCGCTCCGTCTTCTTGGTGGCAGGCATATACGCTGGGTGATGCGGGTGCCGACCTGGGAAAGCAAGGAACGCATGACGGGGATGTATCTGCGGATGGGCGTGAAACACGCCGATTTGAAGGAATACACCTTTGAGCAGAAGCTGGAGTTTATGCAGAAGCACACGAAGACGGTAAGCCGCATGGTGGCTTATGGCATTGTACGCGGATGGTTCCTTGGCTGGCTGTTGAATCGCCCGGTAGCTTGGATGCTGCGCTCCTGTATGCATCCGGCAGCACTGGAAGAAGCCTGGATGCTCATTATCAGCGTACAGAATACTGTCCCTTTCGAAAATATTATCAGATTGGCAGAGGTGACGAACCTGATGACACCCAATCTGAGCCAAAGAAAAAGAAAATAGAACGGGAGTTAAAGGGGTATATGGAACCCGCCCATAGCCCGTTCGGACTGATAGGACAGATAGCCCGGGACACCGGATGGAGCGTGAACTACATAAAGAGGGGAATAAACTACCCGATGCTTATGCTGATGTGGCAGGATTATCCGCGCCACGTGGACGGGCGCAAGAAAACTACCCTGGAGCTGTTCCGGGAGATGGAAGCGGAAGAAGACGCAAAATCTTCTCCGGTGAATAAGGGCGTTGACCCGTTGGCATTTTTTCAACAATTAGAAGAAGAGGAAGACTAATGAATCCGATAAGACTTGAAATATTCCTGGATGACAAGACGCTGGCCGGCATGCGGTCGGTGGAAGGGAACTTTGCCATGATGGAAAATGTCACCAAAGAGATTATCAATAATCTGAAATTGCAGTTGCAGGATTTGGAAAAACAGTACAAGGTATTGCAGCAACAAGGTTTGGCGGGTGACAAGGAGATGGCGGACATCCAGGCATTGCAAGGTGCCATCGGTGGATTGAAGGACCGGCTGAAGGAATATGAAGCGGCAAAGAAGCAGGCAAATGAAACTCCCATCCTGGAGAATGACCCTGCACCGAAACTGAACAGTGTGAAAATGAGTATGCAGCAGATTGCCCGCGAACTTCCGTCACTGGCAATGGGCCCGCAAATGTTCTTCCTCGCCATCTCCAACAACATCCCGATGTTTACGGATGCAGTGGGCAACGCCCGCAAGGAATATGAACGGCTGACGGCTGCGGGACAGAAAGCAACGCCGGTTTGGAGGCAGTTGCTGAAATCTTTATTTTCTTGGCAGACTGCTATGGCAACAGCTATAACATTGTCTGTTGTTTATGGTAAAGAGATTGGCGAATTTTTCAGCCAAATGTACAAAGGTCGAAAAGCAGCTATAGATATGGCTAAAGCACAAGAGCAAGTGAATGCAGCTATGGATGCTTCCGATCTTGGGAAAAAGATCATTTCTATTCGTTCTCTTCAGGAAAGATGGAACAAGCTGGGTGGCAGCCTGTCTGATAAAAAGAAGTTCATAACAGACAATAAAGATGAATTTGACAAGTTAGGAGTGGCTGTCGGTAATGTGGATGAAGCCGAAAATGCACTGGTTACCAATACAGAAGCTTTTATACAGGCCATGACTCTGAGGGCAGAAGCTGCCGCTGCTTTCAAATTAGCATCAGAAGAAGCTGAAAAGGCCTTGAAATCACAAATTGAAATAGACAAGAAAAGAAAAGCTGGGCCAAGCCTTAAAGACAAAGCTGTTTCATTTCTCTTTTTTGATTCGAAGTGGGTTCCGGGATCGTTATCTGGAAAGCAAGGGACATCAAAGGCAGAAACAGTATGGAATGCAGATATTCAGAAACAAGAAACGATAAAGAAAACAGCAGAAGAAGATGCAGAGACCTATACGAAAACTTATAATGCCAAACTGATAGAGGCGGCTAAAAAGTTGAAAGATGCTGGAATTAAGGAGAAGGCAGATAAGAAAGATACCCCCAACGGGAAACATGATTATACAACTGAACTTGCCGATGCCCGCATTCGTGTCCAGCAAAAGATAGAAGCCGCCCGCATCGCCATCATGCAAGAAGGCTACGAAAAGCGGAAGGCGCTTGCCAACAAAGAATATAAGGATAATCTTACCGCCATTGACAAGGAGGAACGTGATACCCTTGACAAAATGGAGAAATCGAAGAAGGCAGGCAAGAAGATTACTCCTGAAGAAGTGCAGCAGGTGAAGGATGCTGCAAACCTGCAACGTGCCCTTGCCCGCCAGGAATACGTCAAGAAGTATACCGGGATTCAGACCGACTGGATGCAGGAGAGTATTCAGTCGTGGGTTGCCTACAACAAGGAATATGGTACCTATCAGGAAAAGCGCTTGGCCATCGCTCAGGAATACGCCATGAAGATAGCCAAAGCAGAGAACCACCATGACAAAGAAGGACTGAAAAAGCAGATGAACGAGGCTTTGAGTTTCCTTGATTTCAACAAACTGAAAAAGGACATGAATTGGGAGGCCATCTTCGGAAACCTCAGTTCACTGACCCGTAAGCAACTCCAGGATGTAAAACGGCAGCTCATCTCATTCAAGAACAGCCCGGAGTTCAAACAGAAGTCTTCTCCCGAGCAGATTAAGATTATTGAGGATGCCCTGAACAATATCAATACCACCCTGGCGGATAAGAACGGCATATTCGGAGGTCTTGGTGAATCCCTGGATAACTACAAGGATAAACTTGAAAAAGCAAAAAAAGCCCAGGAAGAATATGACAAAGCGCTGAAAACCGGCAACCAGGCTTTGATAGCGAAAGCGGAAGAGAACCGGAACGATGCCAATAAGAACCTTATCCATGCAGGGAACAACCTGGAGAAATCGAAAGACAAGACGATCAGCAATATCACCTCCATCACCAATGCCCTTACACAACTCGGCAGCGCCGAATTCAGCCTGAGCAGTTTCGGGAATGTGGTAGGTGGTCTGGTAGATGCATTGAGTTCTTCTGGTAGCAAGATCGGCGGTATCATAGCAGCCATTCTGTCTCTTCTCGACGAACTCGGTAAGGATGGCGGCGTAGAGTTTGGCAAGAATGTCGTCAATAATCTAATCAATGCCATCGGCGGCACGGTAGAGGTACCGTTCAAAATGCTGGGCATCGACATGGGACTGGGTGGCGCCGATTACTCGGGATACAACAAGATGGTGGACCAGTACACCCACCTGAATGAGATATGGGATGAACTTCTGGACAAGAAAACGGAGTATATCAAGATGTCCTACGGCGAAGAGACTGCCAAAGCTGGTGAGGAAGCAGAGGAACTGGTGAATAAAACCATAGAGAGTTACCGCATCCTGGGAAGGGAAAGGCTGAATTCTGGTGCATCTGCCGGTTCGCACTCCATCGGCAAGCGTATGGTGAAGAAAACATCGGCAAGTGACTGGCAAGACATCGCTAATGCTATCGGGATGTCTCTAAATGATGCAAAAGACTTTATCGGCACAGGGCGCATGACCGGCTTGTTCGACTTGACAACAGAGCAGTTGGAGAAACTGAAGGACGAGGCGCCCGGGTTCTGGTCGAAGATGGACGATGATGTGCGTAATTACCTGAACAGCATCATTGAAGGCGAAGCCAAGATAGAAGAGATTCAGAAGCAGGTCAAGGAGCAATTGACCCAAGTGTCCTTCGACAGTGTACGCAGTAGTTTCCTTGATACACTGATGGATATGGATAGCTCCTCCGAAGATTTTGCGGACAACTTTGCAGAATATATGCAACGTGCCATCTTAAACAGCAAGCTAACCGAACTGTATGACGACCGGTTGAATGACTGGTATGAACGCTTTGCCGACTATAGTAAGAGTGGCAGTAAAATAGATAACGACGAGTACGGCAAATTGAAGGAGGAATGGGACCAGATAGTAGCGGATGCGCTGGGAGACCGGGACGCACTGAAGAATCTGTTTGGCTGGGAAGGCAACGAAGGTAGCAGCCAATCCGGGCGCAGCGGTGCATTTACCACCCTGACCCAAGAACAGGGCACGAAACTGGAAGGGTTGTTCACTTCCGTGCAGGACCATCTGAGCGGTATGCACCAGCTTCTTGATGACCTGATACAAGGGCGAATAGCCGACCGTGAGATTTTCATGCAGATAGCGGAGAACACGGCGTATTGCCGCCTGCTGGAGGATATACTTGACATTTTAGAACGGCAGGACCGGGACGGAATGAAACTTAAGGACTGACGATATGAAGGATTTAACCGGATATATGATATTGAACGACAAGGATGCCTGGACGGAGTATTCCGCATTCCTCTACGAGGACAAGCAGGAGGATAACTTCAATTTTGGCGAACTACGGAAACCGCTTGAAATGAAGGACTACACTACTGTGGACTTCCGGGAGCGTAACGGTGAGGAACTGCCGGATGAACTTCCGGCACCTTGCTATAAGGCAAGGGATGTGACACTGTACATAGGCATTTATGCCGGTTCACAGTTGGAATGTGCCACCCGTCGTACAGCACTGATGGAAGCTTTGCGCACAGGCTGGGTAAATCTGAAGGTGAAAGAATTGCCGTCTACCTACAAGTTTTATTATAAGGGATGCAGCGATACCAAAATGCAGGTAGATGCCATCAATGGCAGCGTCGTGGCATCTTGGAAAGTGAAATTCCGGGAACCGAAACCGAGTCTTTAAATACTGATTAAATACTGTTTGAATGGAACTGAAAATATATAACCAATCCGGAGAACTGAAACTGACTGTTTCGACCTCTTCCTCTTCAACCTGGAACAACGAGTTGATGACAGAGAATGCCATATCTGCATCGTTCACTTATCCGTTCTATGTTCCGCTGGACGTGAACGATTATGTGGTGCTGGAAGGACTCAGATTCAGCATCAAGAAAGAGTATAAGCCGAAGCAGAAGAACGAGCAGACCTATAGCTATTCCGTGAAGTTCTACGCGCCGATACATGACGCTGAGCAAGTGATGTACCTGAACCTGACGGATGGGCAGTATAACCCGCAGTTCAGCCTTGACGGCAGCCCTCGCGAGCATATGCAGAAGTGGGTGGATAACATGAACCGCATCTACGGATCGCCGGTGTGGAGCATCGGTGATGTGGTGGTTGCCGACAACCAGACCATCGAATATAACAACGTCACTTGCTGGGATGCCATGATGTCGATAGCCGAAGCCTTCAAGACGGAGTGCTGGGCGGACGGGTTTACAATCAACCTATCGCGTTGTGAGCATGGGGAACGGGTATCACTGGGATATATGCAGGGGCTTACATCCTTGGCGCAAACCGAAAACAGCGATGATGTGAAATTCTTCACCCGGCTTATTCCGTTGGGATCCACAAAAAACATCGATCGCAGCCGCTACGGTTTTACCCGCTTGCAACTGCCTGACAGGTCTACCTATGTAGACCGGAACACCCAGTACGGGCTATATGAATATGTGGAAGAGGCGGCTTTCGCTGAAATCTTTCCGCATTATACCGGCACTATCACCGAGGTCCGCTCCGAAGAGCAAACCGGAGAGGACGGGAAGCCTTTCACCGTCTACTACTTCAAGGATAGTGGCATGGACTTCGACCCTTGTGCCAACGAGATCGCCGGGTTGGTGAAGCATGTCTCTTTCCAGACGGGCGACCTTGCCGGACGCGACTTCGAGGCGAATTACAAGACCGAGACCGGCGAGTGGGAAATCATCAATACCTACCCGGATGACGAGACACAGATACCGGGCGGGCACCTGGTACCTGCCATTGGTAACAAGTATATTCCCTGGAACTTCCGCATGCCTGAAGAGTATGAGATACAGGCGGAAAAGGATTATAAGGCAGCGGTGGATGACTATCTGGCGCAGTACAGCGATGATGTGAGCAAGTACGGGGGTGATACGGATTATATCTACATCGACCGGCAGTCCGTGCCTCTGCTGCCTGGACAGCGCGTACGGTTGCTGAGCGATAAGTATTTCTCTGCGGGTGGCGGTTATCGGGACACGCGCATGACGAAAGTAGTGCGGAAGCTGGACAATTTGAGTATCGCGACAATTGAGTGTACCGACCAGGTAGGGAAGGGATGGAAATCGCAGGTAGACAGTAGCATCACCCAGCTGCAATATGTCGTAGACAAGCAACTGGAACAAACCATTCTTGAATTGTTGAAAACCTGGGACATCAAGGAACCAAGCAACTACAATGTATTTTCTGCATTACGCTCGCGGGCTGAATTCCTGAGTAAGAAGTACCCGGATGAGACGAAATACCTTATGAAGTTCCTTGCCGGTCTTGAAGCCGGTGAGTTCAAACAAGGCAGTACAGGTGTGGGTATCTATCAGGATAAGGACGGAAACTGGCACATAGAAACAGACTATCTGGATGTGCGAATGAAGTTCACGGCAAAAGAGGTTGAGATACAGAAAGTATTCCACATTGGTGGCGCTCAGGTCAAAACATCCGCGGCCATGAAGTGCATCAGGGTAGAAGAACTGGAAGATGTCTACCGATGCTATATGAACACAACCGACGAGGACGGGCAGGTAATATACAACCAGTTCAAAGTCAATGACCAGGCGTATGTTCAGACTTTCAATTTGGAGAAACAGGCTGACGGAACCATTGGGAATCATTTCTTTTGGCGACTTGTCACAGAGGTAGGGCCTGACTACATAGATTTATCTAAAGAAGTATGTGCGTTGGCGTCCGATGCTCCGAAAGCTTTTGATGACATTGTGCAGTTGGGCTACCGTGGGACTGATGACTCGTCACGTCAGGTAGCGGTGATTGATGCCGGAGCTGGCGAAGGAGCACCGTATTATCGCCAGTATGTAGGCATCAACTCTTTCCATCTTCCGAAACCGGAAACACAACTGAAGCCTGGTGAAAATGAATTCACCGGAAAGACGCATATTGAACCGGGGTCTACCGGTGCGGGCAACCTTGCCGATCTCCCTGACGAAGTACAGAAAGCCGTCCAAATGGGAAGCGTTAATCTACTCCTAAACTCAGGGTTTACAGGGGATTACGAAACGGAGAATCTTGATGTGGACACAGAACTATCAGCAGAATCCGAATTATTTAGTAAGGCTCTGAAATACTGGTCCGGGATGGCCACTGTGCAGGATGATGTGAAATCAACATCCGGCAAATCAGTTGTGCTGGGAAGTCTATCCCAGTCTGTTACGTCATTGATAAATCAAGAGCAATATGTTATTTCTTATAAAGCAAAAGGTGATTCGGTTGCTGTGTCGTGTGGTGATTTCAGCGTGGCTCAGCCTCTCACATCCGATTATCAGAGATATACGCACAAATTCACCTATTCAGGTGCAGGTGTTTTCATGTTATCAGGCGCCGCAACCATTTGTGATGTTCAGTTAGAGCGGGGTACGATAGCCACGGACTGGAAACCCTCTCCACTCGATAATGATAAGAGCATGGCCGAATTCCAGTCGCTCAGTTACATCTATGACGTACTGAAGAATGGCTCCGTTGATTTTATCGGCGGTCTTATCCTCGCCAACATGATCCAGCTTGGCAATTACAAGGATGGCAAGATGCAGAAGGTTACGGCTGGCATAAGTGGTATCTATAACGATGATGATGATGTATATACGTGGGGTGGCGGAACTTTTGAACAGGCTATCCGTACCGTGATGATGTTCAAGAATAATCCGAGCTACCAGCCTACGAAGGAAGAACTTGCATCCATGGCTAATGTGGTCATCACACACGGGGGACGCGCAATTTTGAATGATGCCGTTTTCCGAGGGATTGTTTATGCGCTTGGTGGAAAATTCATGGGCGAGGTTGAGCAGGCGGATGGTTTCAATAAAATGAACGAGGATGGCAGTGTGAGCTTTGCAGGTGGGAAGATACGCTGGGGAACTGACGGAAACCCTATAATAGAGGGGAGAGTAACCACATCCGTTAATGGGACTCGTATAGAGATTGACCCGGAAGACAACTCTATCAAAATGTATAATCAGGATAATTTAGAAGTCGGGAAAATTAATTTTCTTGAGGAAGAATGGGGCGGAACAACGAATTATTATCCCAAACTGACACTGTCCCGATATTCGGGCAAAGACATGATTGGTAGAATGGATATGACAGCTACCGCACTTATGGGCTATTCTTCCCAAAACAGTAACATCTACGATTATACACTCGGCCCTCTTGGATTGGTTTTCTCGAAAAATGGAGTGATAACAAAAACATACTCAAACGAATAAATAGCTTATGGGACTAACAGCAATAAAAAACAATAGCAATTGGGGAGCTTCGGCTGCTGACCTGAACAATAATTTCGCCTCAATTACGGCTGAATTGGAAAAGTTGAAGGCTGCCAATATCAAGTTCAAAGGGTATTTCACGTCAGAAGACAGCTTGAAAGCTGCTTATCCATCCCCCGGAATTGGCGACAATGCTTGGGTGGGCGACACATATCCGGGTGTGGTGTATCAATGCGAGAGCTATGGTGTATGGACTAATACAGGTTTGATTCCGTCCGCTCCATCCGTAGAGTTGGTGGATTATGCTAAGAAGGAGATGTTGACTGAATACAATGTATCCGTACAGCATCCTTCTTCCGGTATTGGCGGTTCAAACCAGTACACGTTTGCTACAGCGGTTGCGTTAGTCCCCTCCACTCTTCGCAACGTAGGTCTGAAATGCCTGTTCCTTAATTCGGGCGGCAAAATAGAGACATGGGAGTACCAAGGGGGAACGTTTACCGCGGCCGGCAGTTGGTTGCAAATCGGTTCGGGTAAGTTTGCCGAGCTAAAGAAAGATATCGCAGATGTGAGTGCCGGAGCTGTGATGCAGGCTACTGATGAGATATTGGGAGGAATCAAGGCTTCTCCCAAAACAGACAACGAGTCTGCCGAAGTGAAGATAGACCCTCAAACCGGGAAATTATATGCACCACAGGGCGGTGGCGGGGCACAGATAACCGTAGATGATGCACTGTCCGGTACATCGACAAACCCCGTGCAAAACAAAATTGTCAAAGCGGAATTTGACAAAAAAGCATTGAAGTCCGACGTGCAGTCATTGGCAGGAAGTATATCGGAGAATACACAGGATATATCCGAGTTGCAATCAACAGTGGGCACGCTTCGTACAGAAACGAGTAGCGCCAAGACTTCGGCTCAGCAGGCACAGAGGGATGCTGCGGCTGCAAAAGGTGCGGTTGCCGCATTAGAAGGATTGTCTAATACATCTACGGCTCAAAAAGAGTTGGCTGCGCAATTGACGCAGATCGCTGAAAATACTTTAGGCGTATTGCAGATCCGCCAGAACAAATACAGTGAGTCGTTATACTTACATAAAGAAATAACGCCCCTCAAAGTTATAGAGGGAGCAATTATTAATACATCAGGCACATTAACCGTGAGCACTAATTATAAAGGAATATTCGACGTGGCAGTGTATTCACTTGCCGGGGTTGCTAATCTGTTATTGAGTGGGCAGATGGAGGGTACTCTGATGGAGTATGTCATTTCTTCTACCTCAGAAAGCATCACTTCCGTTAAAAACGGGCCTGTATATAATGGATCAACCGGACTGATCAGTTTCTTCAGCCAGATTCCGGTTCCGAATAATGGGAAGTATATCTTCGTGAGCCAGCATAACTCATACCGGCGGACAAGACTTTTTGATTTGGGTCGAGAAGTCGGCTCATTAGTTGGCACAGACTACGCATCAGCCAGGTCCAGCCGAATGAAACCTTTTGAAACTCATGCGGGATATTTTATAAGTAACAGCAAAAGCGGAACGAATTACAGTATTGTTGCGTCTGCTGCGTACAATATCAAAGTCTACGATGTGACAAATGTCAAGAGGGTACATATCCGGGGCGAGGCCAGTAAATCATGTTCGGTTTATTGCTTCGCATCCTCAAAAGCTTTCAATATTTCGTCTTCAGTAGGGAACATTATCGGTAATAGCCGGCAGGTTAACTCCGGTAATGACTATATTGACGAAGTGGTAGAGGTTCCGTCCAACGCAAAGGTATTGTATGTTACGGAGCATCTCGGCACACCCGCTGACCCTATTCTTACGAAATATGCTATCAATGTATATTCTGAAGAAGAACAAGAGAAACTGATAACGTCGTTGCCGGTTGTGACAATCTTCAATCACTATATATTATCTACTGCTGCCGGCCTTGTAGCCAACGGCGGTCCATACAGGGTAGTGCTGTATGATGTGACAGGCAGGGATAAAATACGCCTTTACGGAGAAGGAAATGGAGGTATTGCGCATTATGTTTTCACTGCTATAGACAGCTTGTCCAACCCCATACAGATAGGTCGAACAGCCAGTTCAGCGGACGGTATCATCCGGTTTGATGAAGAAGTAGTTGTACCTTCAGGAGCTAAGAGATTGTGGATTACACAGAATATCAATTCGGCATGTCCTTTAAAGGCCGGTAGCCATCGTAAATCCTCTAATGAGTCGGCAATTAACGCTTTATTTGAAGACAAGAAATGCATCTTTAATTCAGACATTGTGCTTGTACCTGTTTACGGGCAGTCTTTGGCGATTGGCGGCGACGCAAGTCCTGCTGTCACATCTTATGGCAATCTCCGGCATAGGGAGTATGTAATCACAAGCGAGAATCTGACTACGCAAACAGATGGCGCAGAAACATCCAAGTTCGGACTGTGCGAATCGTTTCTTGATGAATATTGCCGCAGGCATCTTTTATCAGTGGTAGACTTGCGAACGAACATTGCATCCTTTGCTTCGGGCACCGGTTCAACGAGTATTAACGGGCTTAAAAAAGGTACAGCTAATTATACTACGCTCATAAACAAGATTACTACGGCCTTTAATTTGGCTAAGAACATGGGTAAGCGTCTTACTATTCCTGCTTTTTGTTGGATTCAGGGAGAGGAAGATCGCAGGGATAGTAGCATTGATTATAAAGCGCTGCTTTCCCAGTTGAGGGTAGATTTAAGTAACGATATCAAGGCTATAACGGGACAGATATCCGACGTTCATTGCATCGTATATCAGACCAATCAGATTGCGTTGCCAATGGGTGCTCCCGACTTTGACCCGCTATCTTTTAACGATATTGCCAAGACGAGGATGGTGCCGGCGCAAGCGCAATATGAATTGATACGTGATAATCCGTATTTCCATGCTTCATCTCCAATCTATCCGATGAAGTTCGTTGTGTCGAGCAATGGGCAGATGATCCACATCACAGCGGCATCCCAAAAATTACTGGGTTACTACGAGGGAATTGCTGTTAACAATATCCTGGATGCTGCGACGAATGGCAAGTCAACAGGGCTTATTATTTCCTCGGTTACTAAGGTAGATACAACTCATTTGAGGGTATATTTCAAAATACCTGTTCCCCCGTTAGTGATAGATACAGACCTGGTAAAAGAAGTATCAAACTATGGCTTCACAGTTATCAACTCATCCAATGAGAACATCATATCTTCTGTCGAGTTGGTAAATAATAGTGTTTGGGATGCTTACGTTGAGATAACTACTATCAAAGATTGCTCAGGTGCAAAGCTAAGATATGGAGTAATCGGGGAAAACGGTAAATCTGGCTGGGAACTTGGCCCGCGCGGCAACCTGCGTGACAGCCAGGGATATGACAGGAAAGCCTATATCAATGGCTCTCAATTCCCGCTGCATAATTGGTGTTACATGTGTGAACTTCTAATAAAATAAGGCGTATGAAGAATAGTGTAATAGCGGGAACCGATCTGAAAGTGCTTGTTTCGGTGGAGCCTATAGGAGGGTATCATTTGGCAGATATTGATTTCACGTGCTCTTTCTTTGTGTACACGAATAGAAGTGTAGAAATGCACAAAGAAGACATGATAAAGGAAAGCGATGACAGCTACGTAGCGGTGATTGACTCAGAGAAGCTTGGACTCGGCTCATTGAAAGTAAAAGTTGTAGCTCAAATTCCTGATAAGGATTGCTCGGATGGATATCGGCAGGAAGTAGGGATTGTATCTACCGGCATAACTATCGACAGACAATGATATGGGATGTATTAATGTTAAAATAGAACGAATCGGTAACGGAATCCAGGTAAACGCTTCCCGGTTAGGAAAAGGGTTGCAGATTACATGCGGCCTTATATGTTCAGTAGGGAGTAGTGTGCAAATCCTATGGTCTGACAAATATCTGTCATGGTTAAATAGTGAGACAGGCGTTGTTAAGTATAACTATCTTACTGCAATGGCGGACTGGTCGCTGGCAGAAGTAGAAATAGAAGAATTATTGTAGAATTTAATAAAGAGAAATTATGGCTTCATTAAAAATTGGCAAATTCGAGGTGAGTCCCCAAAGTGGAACTGCCGGGACGGTGGCAATCGGACACAAGTTGACCGAAAAACACACAGGTAGAAACAAGTATCAGAAGCTTGTACGTGCAAGTATTACTGCAGCAGGTGCAAATTCCAATTCTATCGAAAAGTTGGAAGTGGATGGCATGGCTCCATATCTGCAACTGAATACATCGCAGACGGAAATTGCGTACAATGTGACAACAGCTACTATCAATGGTAAGAGTAACGCAGAGAAATTCCGTGTAACTTCTTCGGGTAAAGAAATCACGCTGGTGACAAATACCGGCTATTCGGTATCGGAAAACATCGGCACCTTTTCTTCCGGCTTCGGTGATCAGGCAGAAGGTGATATCGCGATCAAGTTGCAGTTCCTCGCTAATAACACGAGTGGAGCTGTAACTATACCTGTACAGGTGGAGTATTGGGATGGCACAACTTGGCAAGTGGGAGGCACACACAACATCATCCAGTCATCTTCTGATGCGGATGTGTCATTCACTGTGACACCGGCTACGTTAACTGATTTTGCGAAAGAGGGAGGTGCTCAGACTGTATCTATTGATTCTAATATTGCCTATTCTGTTGAAGTGCAAGGCGATATTGAGGTGTCTTGGATTCATCTCTCAAGAGAATCAGGTACGGCGTCAACTGAGGACCTTACCGTTACCGTGGATGCACAGGCAGTCGGAGCATCGGCCCGTGAAGCATCCATCAAGTTCAAATCGAATATAACGGGCAGTGTAATCGGTACATTGGCAGTCAAGCAGGCAGCCGGGGAAGCTTACTCTATTTCTTGGGAAAGCGACACGCTGTCGTTCACAAATGATGATTTGAATACTATCAAGGAGAATAATTTGACAGCGAACGCTGATTGGTATATTGAGGAGGTTATCTGATGAACATTGACTGGTTAGCTCTTACTCCGCAATCTGGAGGGGCGGGCATAAATCAGCCCGTCGGCTTCCAGTTGATTAAGACCAATGATAGTTTTGAGGACAAGACTATCAGAGTTCGTGCGGTTTGTGGTGACACGTCGGCAATCAAGACTATCACCTTAATGGGAAAGACCTATCCGGTGGGTACGGTGTTCAACTTCGATTACACTGGTTCGGTTCAGCAAGTCACACTCCCGCCGGGCAGGTACAAGCTGCAATGCTGGGGTGCGCAAGGCGGTAGTGTCAGTGGTAGTTATACTGCTGTCGGCTCTAAGGGAGGGTACTCTGAAGGAACCATCAAGTTGACTAAAACAACAACGTTGTATATCTTCGTCGGCGGCAAGGGGACTGATTCTTCAACATCTTCCACTTCAGGGACAGTTGATGGCGGTTGGAATGGCGGAGGTGGTTCGGTACGTTATTCATCATATAACAGTGGTGATACTAACGGTATATCTTATCCACGCCCTGGTGGCGGTGCCACAGATATTGCGCTGGTAACTTCTGATATGTCGTATTCGTCCTACCGTAATAACCGTTCTGCTGCATCCCTATTATCGAGGTGCATCGTGGCCGGTGGTGGAGCAGGAGCAAGTGCGAGATATTCGGCTGTGACAACAACTGAAATGAACTATGTTCTGAAAAAAAGTTCCACATCATCTACAGCTCGTACATGGACGGATTCTTCAATTGGTAAAACCCTATATTACCGGTATTATTCCATGAGTATATCTTCATACGCGGGACAATCGGTAAGATTAGAATGTAGTGGAGGAAGTTACACTACACACGTAAAATATCAGGTACTTGACTCAGGAAGAAATATTCTGAAGTCTGACGATTATTCCGGTTCCTACGGGTCTTGGGATATCACACTTCCATCAAATGCGGATAGTGTGGAGTTTCAGGCACAGAATAGGAACTATACAAGCAATTATCCGTCCTATCTGTATAGCTATTTCTATAGCTATGAATCCTCAACGTCTACCAACACATCTTCCGGTTCTTCCAATGGCTCCCAACAAGGTGGTGGGACGTCAGGTCGTGGCACCTCTCCCGGTACCCAGAACGGTGGCGGTGGTGAGTTTGGCAAGGGAGCAAACCAAACTACAACTAACTATCGCTATGATTCCGGTGCCGGTGGTGGTGGATGGTACGGTGGCGGTGCATCGTATTCGGATAGTTCGACCAGCCAGGTTAATTCTTCCGGTGGCGGCAGTGGGTTTATCAATACTCCAGCCAATGCAGGGTACCGACCTTCGGGATATACGGGCTTAGAACTGGAGAGCGGTTCTACTAAGGATGGCTCTACATCGTTCCCTTCGACAACAGGTGGCAGTGAAGCCGGACACAGTGGAAATGGTTATGCAAGAATAACAGTATTATAAAAGTAATTTAGGTGTGAGGGATAGAAAAGCCCTCGACCTGTTAGTAGGATACCACTCACGTACTAACACAAATGCGCTATCACGCAAAGCCGAGGGCTTAATGCCTTCTGCTGCATGATAGCGCATTGTCGTACATGAGTGGTAGTGCAAAAGTAGTAATATTAAATATATTAGTAAAATGAAAACGCCTATTTCTTATTATGGGGGCAAACAAACAATGCTGAAGCATATAATGCCTTTGATTCCTGAGCATAAATTGTACACTGAAGCATTTTGTGGAGGTGCTGCTGTCTTGTTTGCGAAGCATCCGGTAGAAGCTGAAATTATTAATGATCTGAATGGTGACTTATGCAATTTCTACTGGATGGCAAAAGTCTATTATCCTGAACTTAAAATTGAAATTGAAAAAACATTGCATAGCCGGGATATGCATGCCCATGCTGTCCATATACTGAATTATCACCAGTTTTTCACTCCGGCACAGCGGGCATGGGCAGTATGGGCTTTATCTAAAATGTCCTTTGCCTCTATGTTGGATGGTTCATTCGGTTATGATTTTAATGGTGGTATGCCTAAGAAGGTGAAGAATGCAAAAGATGAATTTACGGAGCAATTATGCAGGCGCTTAGAAAATGTGACGATAGAGAATCGAGATGCCTTGGAAGTCATATCCTGTTACGACAGTCCCACAGTTTTTCATTTTGTAGACCCTCCATACGTCAATAGTGATTGTGGGCACTACGAAGGGAGTTTCAATGAGCATAACATGGAAGACCTGTTGAAGTTATTGGAAACGGTCAAAGGCAAATTCATGCTTACTATGTTTCCGCTTCTTATGATTGAGGCTTATGCAGAAAAGAATGGCTGGACAATTCACCGAATAGAGAGAACTATTAGCGCATCAAAAACAAATCGTCGCAAACAGGAGGAGTGGATGGTCTGTAATTATGTATCTCCGCATGGATGTCAAACATCATTCTTTTAGGTATATAAGTCTGCTAAGATTTATACAAAGATAGAAATTCCGTATGATTTGAGGAACTTTTAAAAGCTCTTTAAATAGTGTTCGAGAGGTGGTGAAAAATAAATGAAAACTCGCAAATCGTTTTGTGCTAATGAATGTAAAACACTCACAATTTGATTTGGAAAAGCATTACATAATGTTTTGCGGTTTATATGTGGCTTTTAGAAATATCATACAATTCAGGGGCTTTCCCTTGCAACCCTAAAAAGGACCCTGAATTTGCACCTGACATACTTCACATAAGTGCGATATCCTGCCAGGTAAAAACAATAAAAAAAGCTCTAATTCTGTTGAGAATCAGAGCTTTTCCTAATTTTGCTTTCTAAAGAAGCGGTGCGTACGGGACTCGAACCCGTGACCCCATGCGTGACAGGCATGT
>JAUUPT010000065.1 GCA_030843315.1 Bacteroidaceae bacterium
CAGATCGGTCTGATAGGCATCCTGCGTATTGGAAGATAGTGCTTTCTCCAGTTTCAGATACTGACGGTACTTTCTGATTATCAGCGCTTGCCTCTCCTTATTCGTTGATTTTTCTTCTGATTTCATTTCTTTTTTCTACCTTTGTAGCCAAATTCCTTGTAGAAGGAATTTGGGCGTACCCGATGTACGCCGGGTTCTTTCCAAAAGACAAAGGTATAAAAAATTGTGTTATGAGGATACAAATTATAAACGGTCCCAATATAAATCTGTTGGGCAAGCGTGAACCTTCTATTTATGGCAGTGTTACTTTTGAAGACTACCTTGCCGAACTCCGCCAAAGGTATGCGGATGTACAGATTGACTATTTCCAGTCCAACATTGAGGGAGAGCTGATAGACAAGATTCAGCAGGTGGGTTTTGATGTGGACGGCATCATTTTGAATGCGGGTGCTTACACCCATACGTCCATTGCTCTGCAAGATGCTATCCGTTCGGTCACCTCTCCGGTGGTCGAGGTGCATATCTCTAATGTGCATGCCCGCGAGTCGTTTCGCCATGTATCCATGATATCTTGCGCGTGCAAGGGTGTCATTCTCGGTTTCGGATTGAACTCCTACCGCCTGGCCCTGGAAGCGTTGCTGGATAATTCCAAATAATAAATTTAGTAAATATAGATAGGTATAGATTATGTTATTAAAGCAAACGAAAATTGTTGCAACGATTTCTGACCAACGTTGTGATGTTGATTTTATAAGACAGTTGTTCGAAGCCGGCATGAATGTGGTGCGTATGAATACTGCACACCTTGGACGTGAAGGCTCCGAGAAGTTGATAAATAATGTACGTACGGTGTCCAACCGTATCGCCATCCTGATGGATACCAAAGGCCCTGAAGTGCGTACTACCATTTTGGCAGAGCCTATTCCTTTCAAAACAGGCGACCGCGTGAAGGTGGTGGGTAATCCCGACCAGGAAACTACACGTGAGTGCATCTCTGTTTCTTATCCCAACTTTGTACACGATTTGAATATAGACGGCCATATCCTGATTGACGATGGTGACCTGGAACTGGTAGTCGTTGATAAGACAGCCGACTATCTGCTCTGCGAGGTGCAGAATGAGGCTACCCTGGGCAGCCGCAAAAGCGTCAATGTGCCGGGTGTCCGCATCAATCTGCCTTCTTTGACGGAGAAAGACCGTACCAATATCCTTTATGCCATCGAAAAGAACATCGACTTCATAGCCCACTCTTTTGTGCGCAACAAACAGGACATTCTTGATATTAAGGCAATCCTCGATGCCCACAACAGCGATATCCGTATCGTTGCCAAGATTGAAAACCAGGAAGGTGTAGACAATATCGACGAAATCCTTGAAGTGGCAGACGGAGTAATGGTGGCTCGTGGTGACCTTGGCATCGAGGTGCCGCAGGAACGCATCCCCGGTATCCAGCGCATGCTGATCCGTAAGTGCATTCTCGCCAAGAAACCGGTAATTGTTGCCACTCAGATGCTTCACACCATGATTTCCAACCCTCGCCCCACCCGTGCAGAGGTAACGGATATTGCCAATGCCATCTATTATCGTACGGATGCCTTGATGTTGAGCGGTGAGACTGCTTACGGAAAGTATCCTTTGGAAGCCGTCAAGACTATGACCAAAATTGCTGCCCAGGCCGAAAAAGACAAGTTGGCGGATAACGACATACGCATTCCTCTGGACGAGAACAGCAACGATGTGACCGCCTTCCTCGCCAAGCAGGCTGTGAAGGCTACTTCCAAGTTGAAGATCCGTGCCATCATCACCGATAGTTACAGTGGACGCACCGCCCGCAATCTGGCTGCTTTCCGCGGCAAGTATCCGGTGCTCGCCATCTGCTACAAGGAAAAGACGATGCGCCACCTTGCTCTTTCTTACGGTGTAGAGGCTATCTATATGCCCGAGCTTGCCAACGGACAAGAATATTACTTTGCTGCTTTGCGCCGTCTGCTGAAGGAGAACCGTTTATGTCCTACCGATATGGTGGGTTATCTGAGTAGCGGTAAGGAAGGCACACAAACTTCTTTCCTCGAAATCAATGTGGTAGAAGACGCTTTGAAGCATGCCGAAGATAGCGTGCTGCCCAACAGCAACAGATACTTGTAATAATTTTCATGACGATAGACGAATATATCCTGCAACATATCGACGAAGAGGGCGATTATCTGAAAGCCCTCTATCGCGATACGCATGTCAAGCTGCTGTATCCCCGAATGGCCTCGGGGCATCTGCAGGGGCGCATGCTCAAAATGTTTGTCAGGATGATACGCCCGCGTCAGGTGTTGGAGATTGGAACTTATAGCGGCTATTCCGCTCTTTGCATTGCCGAAGGGTTGCCCGAAGGCGGAATGCTGCATACGTTCGAAATCAATGACGAACAGGAAGACTTTACCCGTCCCTGGCTGGAGCAGTCGCCTTATGCTGATAAGATTAAATTCTATATTGGGGATGCTTTGGAACTTGTTCCCCGGCTGGACATTACTTTCGACCTTGCCTTTATCGACGGTGACAAGCGCAAGTATACCGATTATTACGAGATGGCACTTGCCCGCCTTTCCGACGGCGGCTATATCATTGCCGACAATACTTTGTGGGACGGACATGTGCTGGAAGAACATCCTCACCGCACCGACCTGCAAACCATCCATATCAAGGCTTTCAATGACCTGGTGGCACAAGACCCCCGCGTAGAGAAAGTAATCCTCCCCCTCCGCGACGGTCTGACCATCATTCGCAAGAAGTAGTGAAGCTATTTCTTTAATAAACGCTTGCTGAAATACCTCACCGGGTACCAGACGGACAAGAAACCTACGGCAATCACCGTTACGAATACCAGCACTACGTCTGTCAGATGTACGCTTACCGGGTAGGCATCGACCACGAAACTGCCATTGCCACCACCCAGTGAGATAAGTCCGAAGTGTTGTTGCAGGAAGCATAGCAGCAGTCCTAAAACGATGCCGATAAGGGCGCCGAAGACAGAGATCAACCGGCCTTCGAAGAGGAAGATGCGTGCAATGAGGCGGTCGTCGGCACCCAGGTTGCGCAGGGTATTCACGTCTTCGCGCTTGTCCAGTATCAGCATACACAGCGAGCCGATGACGTTGAAACAGGCGATGGCAAGTATAAAGGTGAGGAACAGGTAGGATATGAACTTTTCAATTTCCATGATGCGGAAAACGTCAGCCTGCTGCTCATAACGGTTCTGCACCACGAAGCGGTCGCCCAGCAGGCTTTCCATCTTTTTCTGTACGGTATTCACGTTAGAGCCGGGTTTCAGTTTCAGTTCGATGGCAGAGACCTCGGTGTCATAGTTGAACAGTCGACGTGCAAAATTGAGGGAGGTAAGGATATAGCGGGAATCGTATTTCTGTTGGTTCACTACAAATACTACTCCGGGCGAGAACAGGTAGTCCCGGTTGAAAGCGGCGGTAGGGTTGGCTATGTTTACCCTCACATTCCGCTTGGGGGCATAGACCAGCAGCGGGTCTACAAACTGGATGCCGGTTCCCAGTTCGGATATCAGCTCCACGCCCAATACTCCATAATCTACCAGGGAATCTTTCAGTATAAAATCTCCCGTACCATACAGCAGGCTGTCGATAGAAGTGAGCTGTTCAAAATTGTCTTCCACCCCTTTGATGACGGCCATTGCCTGCCGGTCTTTGTATTGCACCATGGCGTTTTCTTCCAGCGTTTCCGTCCAGATGTCAATCTCGGGCAGAGCGCGTACTTGCCGGATGCGTGATTCGTGCGGGTCGAATACCTTCCCTTCGCGAATGCTGATTTTCAGTTCGGGATCGAAAGCCGTAAAGAACTCCGCCACCATATCCTGAAAACCATTGAACACGGACAAAGTACACACCAGCGCCAAGGTTGCCAATGCCACTCCGCATGCCGAAATACCGGAGATGATATTGATGGCATTGTGCTTCTTCTTGGAGAAGAGGTAACGACGGGCTATGTAGAACGGAAGATTCACTATTTCAGCAATTCGTCAATCCGTTCCAGGTAATCCAGCGAATCGTCCACGAAGAACTTCAGTTCGGGGATGATGCGCAACTGGTGGCGTACACGTGTGCCCAGATCAAAGCGGATAGACTTCATGTTCGCATTGACGTTTTTGATGATTTCTTCACTTTTATCCGAAGGGAACACGCTAAGGTAAGCGCGTGCCACACTCATATCGGGACTGATGCGCACGGCACTGACCGAGATCAAGATGCCGGGCATTGACTTGGTTTGTAACAAGAAGATGTCGCTCAGCTCCTTTTGGAGCAAACGGGCTATTTTGTTTTGTCTGGTAGTTTCCATACGGTTCTCTTTTTTGAATTAGAGAGCAAAGTTACGTAAATATATTGTTCTGCGGGCTATTTATACCTTTTTTTTCATTTGAGCTCCCGGCAGTCATTAGTTGATAAGATTGGTCAATTGGTAGATTTTATTTGCAGGTTTCTTTCATATTCTTTACCTTTGTGCCGAAGAAAAGTCTCAATATAGATTCTTTAAAGTAGAAGAGACTCTCTCTAAATAGCGTTTTTTCATGTATTATTGACTAAAACCGTTTTTACCCGCGAGGGCAGAAACGGTTTATTTTTCTTTTTTAAACCATTTATATCCTACTATAGCAGTCCATGTGACAGCAAATGGCGTGGAATTTACAAAAGCATTTTCTATATCATACTTTCCTGTTATGAGTGTGGAAGATATAAAATCCACAAAGATATAGAAAGGGATGCATGCTATGAATATAACAATTAGTTTTAGAATCTTAACCACCATAATTTATCAAGTTTTAGAGTATTTCAATTCAGATATGAGGTAAACTTGCCAACTTCATATTTTTATTGTTGTTGATGTATTTACTGCAAAGATAATATTTTAAAATTCTTACAGTGCTGATCCTCTTGAAAAAAGAAGCTTAGTTCGTATGTCGACCTCTCCTTACTGTTATCTGTAAAACACGTTCTCTCTATAAAATCGTTATCTGCAAAACACGTTTTTAGGGTAAAAGTGTACTTTATAGAATACATTTTTACTTCTATAACAGGGGTTCATCGCATTCATCGATTTACCGTAAAGTCCCTGCTGCCAGTCGATAGCGGGTGAAGGTAGAAGGTTTTGGAACGTTTTCCCTTGCTTTCAGCCTTCACCCTGTAATCTCCTTTCTGCGGAAGTGCTTTATTGCCGCACCACCAGATACACATTCCCATACTTGGTATGCTTCCGCGTCACTCCGATAGTGAGCAAAACCTGCCCGAAGGTGGTAGGGTTGCTGCCGTGCATGGCGGCGGAATTGTAAGTTTTCAATGCCTTGTATATGTCGGCGGCAGAAAGTTGCTCGCATTTCTCATCGCGGGTGGCGGGGCGGAAACAGGCATGGAACACTTCTTCGGTAGGGCAGGAACGGTAGAAAGCGGCATTGCGGCGTTGGAGCTCACGCTCCTCTTCTTTGGTAAACCAGTAGCGCGTCCCTGCCAGCAGTTCGGCTTTCAGTTGCGCATAAATCTGACTGTGAGCTATGTTGTCGCAATCTATCACGTGCTCCACTTCTACGCAGATGAACCGGCGGCTGCCGGTGGAGTCGGCAAGCAGGTCGAAGCGGTTGCTGGTGCCGATGAAGGAGGCGATGCGCGGCAGGTTGCGGAAATTTTTCTGATAGGCCTTGCAGATGTTGAGGCTCGACATCTGCATCAGATTCTTCAGCAACGGCATCTTTTGTGCGCCGTATTTATCGAATTCGTCCATATTCAGCAGCCCCATCTCTGCCAGCAGGCGCTCGGGATTGCCTTGTGCCGTGAGTTTCAGGTTGTCGGAATAATAGCGCTGCAAGGCAGGAGGCATCAGCGCACGGCAGAAGGTGGACTTCTGCCGCCCCTGCTCGCTGCTCACTAAGATGGGAGCTACGCTGTTGGCATGTATGTTCTGCATCCCTGCCCACTGTGCCGCTAGGGCAAGCATCCAAGTGTGAAAACTCTGTGCCCAGAACGGACTGCCTGAAACGCGCTGTGCCAAGGCTTTCAGGCGGTCGGTGCCATCCCACGGGGGAAGTTCTTCCATATAGAGACGGAACGGGTGATAGCCGGGGATATAAGTAGAATAAACGTAGCGGCTCAAATCCTTGTCCCAGCAGGAGATGCCCTGCTCGTGCGCCCGGATGCAGAACGTGTTCAGCTCCCGCCTGCCCACGGGCTGAAAGAGGACATCGCATTGCCCCAGCGGGCGGAATTCTGTTTCTTCCGTCAGCAGGTTGTAGCGGAAATCGTAGTGCGACTTCAGAAAATCGCCTACTTGCTGCGTCAGTCGGACGGGCTGGTTGGTGCATGCATCCGCGTCCGCTTTTGTCCGCTTGCCGTTTGCTTCGGAGTTTGTCATTAATTGTTTCACCTCTTTCAGGAGGCGATGTTGTTCCAATGTCATAATTTTCTTTTTCATTTCAATGTTTTTTTTGATGATTCGTAAACTTCGTTTTGTCGGTACCGATGCCACGAAGTTACTGCTGCGGAGAGGCGGTTTGCAAGTGTTTCTTTATATTTTTCTTCAAAAATGTTTGTTATGAAAAACATTGCCTTTTAAGGCATAAATGTCTTACTTTTATCCTACCTTTGACGGTGAGTTAGAAGTGAGTAACTGGAGTTACTCGGCTGAATAACTGGAGTTGTTCGATTGAGTAACTGGAGTTATTCAATCAGATAACTGGAGTTATTCACTTAGAGCCCGGTATATTCAACCTGAAAAACAAGAATCTTTTAAACATAAAAAGCCTATGTCTATCGTTTATGATTGGTATGAGAATCCCAATGCCGAAGGGGATTCGGAGGAGAAGGGACTGCATCCGCGTCCTTTCCTCAACGGCAAAGTGAGCACAGCCCAACTGTGCGAATGGATACACGCACGCAGTTCGCTGACCGTGGGTGATGCGAAGAGTGCTTTGAGCACACTGGTGCAACTTTGCGGCGAAGAGTTGCGCGAAGGGCGGGAGGTGCACATTGAAGGGTTGGGATACTTTGCCCCTACGCTTCAAGCCACGCAGAAAGTGACCCGCAAAACCCCAAACAAGAACATGAAACTGCGGTTGAAAAGTATCAGTTTCCGGCCGGACACCCGGCTGAGGGCAGCGCTGGCAGGAGTCAAAATTACCCGGAGCAAGTACACCCGCCCTCCGCAACACTTGTCGGAAGTGGAAATAGACATGCGCCTGAAAGAATACTTCGTGGAGCACGACGTGATGATACGCTATGATTTTCAGGAATTGTGCGGTATGTCCCGCTCTACTGCTATTATCCACCTCCGCCGCCTTAAAAACGAGGGTAAGCTGATAAATGTAGGACGGCGCACACAGCCCATTTACCGCCCGGCACCCGGCTATTACGGGGTGTCGCGCGACGGGGTGCAAGGTCGATGAGATTAAATAATAAGGTGAACCCTTGAAGCCGGGCATATCGCCCCGCTTTCACCCGCATCACCCACCCGCAGGCTGCTGCAGAGGTGGGTGAAGCGATGAAGGGGTATAATATGAATTACTTTTTGGCGGAATACTTCTTCCGTGCTATCAGCACTGCCGCCATTACTCCGATTATCAATAATGCCAGGGCAGCGTAGGCGATGCCTTCGGTGACGTGCAGGCTCTTCGGGTCGAAGCGCATTTCGATGGTGTGCTTGCCGGCAGGGACGTACATGCTGCGCAGGATATAGTCGGCACGTGCCAACCGGGCGGGCTGTCCGTCGATGGTGGCTTGCCAGCCGTCGGGGTAATAGATTTCGGAGAATACGGCAACGCCGTCTTGGGTGTTGTCGGTTTCGTATACCAATCGGTTAGGGGCATAGCTCGTCAGGCGGATAGTGGAAAGACTGTCCTTATGAACGTCGATGGCGCCTTTCAGAATGTCTTTGAAGCGGGCGTCTACTACGGCGGTTTCGGTGGGCAGGATGGTGTCCAGGGCATCAATCTCTTCGTTGGCATTGTTTACGTACTGCACTTTGTCCACAAACCATGCATTGCCGTAGGCGTATGGGTTGAGGATGGGCATGGTCTGTCCCTGCTGTCCGGCGGGGAAGATGAAGTACTTGGTGTTCAGCATATTCAGTATGCGGAACTTGCCGGCATCCACACTGTCCATCTCACCACCGGCAGCGGCAATGGCTCCGTAGGCGGCTTGCATTTCGGGGGAGATGTGGCGGTCTATCATTTCCTGATAGCGGCGGAGCTTGGCGGCATGATAGCCGCCGACGTTCTTGTGCCAGTAGGAAGTGTTGTTTTCGTTGAAGGTATTGGTGGCGAAGTTCAGCACGCGATAGTCCGGGGCGGTGTCCTGCAGAATCAGTTCATCGGTTTTTGTCTTGGTGAAAGTCTCCGTCTGGATGGAGCGCGGCACAAACTGGTCGTCGTGCAGATAGCGCTTGTTGACGCTCCACATATCGGCAATGCAAAGTATCGTGATGCCGGCAATGGTGAGCGAACTGCGCAGTTTGCCCCTTGAATAGAGCAGCAGCAGGGCGCAACCGATGGCTATGATGACGAAGCTCCGCAAGGCGTCGGCACTGACGAGCGATGCACGCATATCTTGCAAGTTGGCAAGGATGCCGGACAACTCGGTGCCGGGTATCATCTTCTGATCTACTGCATTCTGCAACATCTGTGCTTCCTGAACAGGCACGAAGCCGGAACTGAGGCTGCTTGGCGCCAGGGCGAGCAGCAGGGCGACACCTGCCGTCAAGAGGATGCTGATGCCGAAAGCCCGCCGGTCTTTCTTTATAATCTCCGGTTCGTCCAGCACGCGCTTCAAGGCAAAGATGGCCAGCAGCGGTATGGTGAACTCGGCGATGACGAGGATGGACGACACGGCGCGGAATTTATTGTACATCGGTACGTAGTCGATGAAGAAGTCCGTCAGCGGCATGAAGTTCTTGCCCCATGCCAGGACGATGGAGAAGAAGGTGGCTCCTATCAGCGCCCACTTCAGAGGACCTTTCACTATGAAACAGCCCAGAACGAAGAGGAACAATACAAAGGCACCTACATAGACGGGACCTGCCGTCCAGGGTTGGTCGCCGAAGTATTGGGGGAATGAGTTGTACAATCCGGCATACATCGGGTTTGCCTTTTCCATCGCAGTTTCGCTTTGGGCAAGGGTGGCAGCCGATGAACCGCCTTTGAAGTTGGGTACAAGCAGGGTCAACGTCTCGCCGATGCCGTAGCTCCAGTTGGTGATGTAGTCGCGGTCCAGTCCGCCACTGCTTTGCTGGGCGGCATCACCGGTTTGCACCAGTTCACTTTTGCCTCGCATGGTCTCCTTACTATAGGTATAGGTATGGTAGAGGTTGGAGATGTTGGCGGCTACGCCGATAAGGGCGGCCACGGCGAGTACGGCGGTGGCCCGGAAGAATTGCGGCAGCGTCTTGTTGTGCCATGCCTTCTCGAAGTAGGCTCCGATGAAGAACAGGATGACGAAGAAGAAGTAGTAGGACATCTGCACGTGGTTGGACGTTACTTGCAGGGCAACGAACAGGGCGGTGACGATGCCACCCCACAACAGTTTGCCGCGGTAGGCAAGTACGATGCCCGCCAACGTGGGCGGCACGTATGCCAGGGTGATGAACTTCCAGATGTGTCCGGCGGATATCAGGATGAAGAAGTAGGACGAGAACGCCCACATGATTCCGCCCAAGCCCGCCAGCCACACCGGTATGCCGAATGCCCGCAACAGGATGTAGAAGCCGAGCATCAGCATGAACGTGAGGCACACGTAGTTGGGCAGGAAGAGCTGATAGATGTTCTGTACCCATTGCAACGGTTTGGTAGAGTCGTACGAAGGAGCTATCTGGTACGTCGGCATGCCGCCGAAGAGGGAGTTTGTCCAACGGGTACGCTCGCCTGTCTGTTCGTGATACTGTTTGGCTTCTTGTCCGGCGCCCGCTCCGGCAGCGATATCGTGCTGAAACAGGATGCGGTTCTCTACATCTGCCGGGAAAAAGTAGGCAAAGGAGAGCAGGGCAAATGCCAGGATGGTGATGAGATCGGGGAGAATCTTCTTCATAAGAACGGAGTCTTTATTTCGTTAATAACGATAGTGGTCTGCTTTGTACGGTCCATCCACACTTACGCCGATGTAAGCGGCTTGGGCGGGAGTCAGCCTGGTCAGTTTCACGCCTATCTTTTCGAGGTGCAGGCGGGCTACTTCTTCGTCCAAGTGCTTGGGCAGACGGTAAACACCGGTTTCGTATTTCTTGTTGAACAGTTCGATTTGTGCCAGTGTCTGGTTGGTGAAGGAGTTGCTCATGACGAAAGACGGGTGGCCGGTGGCACAACCCAGGTTCACCAGACGACCGTCGGCAAGCAGGATGATGCTGTGGCCGTCCGGGAAGTAGTAGCGGTCTACCTGCGGCTTGATGTTGACAGCCTTGATGCCGGGATAATGCTTCAGGGCATCTACCTGGATTTCGTTGTCGAAGTGTCCGATGTTGCAAACGATGGCCTGGTCTTTCATCTTCTCCATGTGGTCGATGCGGATGATGTCTATATTACCCGTGGTCGTTACGAAGATATTGCCTTCGGAGCAGGCCTCTTCCATCGTCACTACTTCGAAACCTTCCATAGCAGCTTGCAGGGCGCAGATGGGATCTACTTCCGTTACCAGCACGCGGGCACCGTAGGAGCGCATGGAGTGGGAACAGCCTTTGCCCACATCGCCATAACCGCAAACAACGACTACCTTGCCGGCAATCATTACGTCCGTGGCACGCTTGATGCCGTCCGCCAGGGATTCGCGGCAGCCGTAGAGGTTGTCGAACTTGGATTTGGTGACGGAGTCGTTCACGTTGAATGCCGGGAACAACAGTTTGCCTTCTTCCTGCATCTGATACAGGCGGTGTACGCCGGTGGTGGTTTCTTCCGATACGCCGCGAACTTCGGCGGCTACGCGGTGCCAGCGGTCCTGGTCTTCTGCCAGTACCTGCTTCAGGATGGCATTCAGTTCTATTTCGTCTTCGGCATGTACTTCCTTATCCAGGATGGCAGCGTTGTTTTCGGCTTCGTAGCCTACGTGTATCATCATGGTTGCGTCGCCGCCGTCGTCTACAATCACCGTAGGGCCTTTGCCGCCGGCAAAGCTCAGGGCTTGGAGTGTGCACCACCAGTAGTCGGCGAGTGTTTCGCCCTTCCAGGCAAATACGGGTACGCCGCTTGCGGCAATGGCGGCAGCTGCATGGTCTTGGGTGGAATAAATATTACAAGAGCACCAGCGTACTTCGGCACCCAGTGCTACGAGGGTTTCAATCAGTACCGCCGTTTGGATGGTCATGTGCAGCGAACCCATGATGCGGGCGCCTTTCAGCGGTTTTGTTTCTCCATACTTTTCGCGAAGAGCCATGAGGCCGGGCATTTCCTGTTCTGCCAGATCGATTTCCTTGCGACCGAAGTCGGCAAGCGTAATGTCTGCCACCTTATAGGGCAGAGTAGAGAATAATTCTTTAGACATATCTGTTTCTATTATTTAGTATATAAAGCGGTGCAAAGATAGAACATTCTGATTAGTAGGGCAAAGGCTTTGTCTTTTTTTAGAATTATATGATTTCTATTCCCTGCTCTTTGCAAAGTTGCAGTCCCAGGTCTTTCAGTCTGAACTTCTGTATCTTACCGCTGCCCGTCATGGGGAATTCGTCAATAAAGAAGATATATCTCGGTATCTTGTAGCGTGATATCTTGCCTACGCAGAAGTCGCGAACATCAGATTCGTGCAAGTCCGCTCCTTCGTGCAGGATGATGAAGGCGCCGACGGCCTCGCCGTATTTCTTGGAAGGGATGCCGGCTACCTGTACATCCTTCACGCCTTCCAGCTTATAGAGGAATTCTTCTATTTCGCGGGGATAGATGTTTTCGCCGCCGCGGATAATCATATCCTTGATGCGTCCGGTGATGCGGTAGTAGCCGTCTTCGTCTTTTATTCCCAGGTCGCCGGAATGCAGGAAGCCGTTCTTGTCGATGACTTCGGCGGTAGCTTCGGGGTTTTTGTAGTAACCTTTCATGGTGTTATATCCCCGATTGCACATTTCGCCTTGCACGCCTACGGGACATTCTTCTCCGGTTTCAGGGTCGATAACCCGGACTTCGGTATGCTCGAAGTCACGGCCTACGGTGTTGCAACGCGCGTCGAACGGATCGTCGATGCGGGTGGCAGTCATGCCGGGAGAGGCCTCTGTCAGTCCGTAAACGCTGGTTACCTTCATGTACATCTTTTCTTCCACCTGCTTCATCAGTTCTACCGGGCAGAGGGAACCGGCCATGATGCCTGTGCGCAGGCTGGACATATCGAACATGTCGAACATCGGGTGATTCAGTTCGGCTATGAACATGGTGGGCACGCCATAGAGTGCCGTACAACGCTCCTTGTGGATGGATGCCAGCACTACCAGCGGGTTGAAGCGCTCTACCATCACTTCCGTACAGCCGTGCGTCAAGCAGTTCATCGTGGCAAGTACCACGCCGAAGCAGTGGAACAGCGGCACGCAGACACAGAGTTTGTCGTCGGCGGTGAACTTCATGTGTTCGCCCGTGAGGAAGCCGTTGTTGGCTATATTGTAGTGCGTCAACATGACGCCCTTCGGAAAACCGGTGGTGCCGGAAGTGTATTGCATATTTACCACGTCGTGGCAGGTGACCTGGCCTTTGAGTTCGCTCAGGCGGCTGTCTTCCACATTGTCGCCCAGCAGAAGTATCTCAGCGGTATTGTACATACCCCGGTGCTTCTCCTGTCCCACATATACCACGTTTTTCATATACGGGAAGCGTTCACTCTTCAGGTGTCCGCGCTCGCAAGTCTTCAGTTCGGGAAGCATGGCGTAGGTCATCTGCACAAAGTCGCTGTCCTTCTCGCCATTGACTACGCAAAGGGTATGCATATCCGAGTTCTGGCACAGATATTCCAGCTCGGCTTGTTTGTAGTTGGTATTTACGGTGACGTAAACGGCGCCTATCTTGGCGCAGGCATATAGCAATGTCAGCCAGTCGGGCACATTGGCTGCCCAAATGCCGACGTGTGTACCGCGTTCCACGCCGATGGCGATAAGTCCCTTTGCCATATCATCTACGCGACGGTTGAACTGGCTCCAGGTAAAACGCAGGTTGCGGTCGGAGTAAACGATGTATTCTTTATCCGGTGTTGTTTCGGCCCAATGCTCCAACCATTGGCCGAGTGTTCTTTCGTATAGCATAATAGTTGATAGTTGATAGTTGATAGTTGATAGTTGATAAGTGAGCAGCCTCATCGCGCAGCCTAATTATCAACTATCAACTATCAATTATCAACTCATTAAATGGGTGTATATATTACTGCAAGTATCTTCGCCGCCTTTCCTTCGTAAGCGTGTACATGGTGGGGGACGATGGAATCGTAGTAGATACTGTCGCCCTCTTCGAGCAGGTAGGTATGCTTGCCGTAGCTGATTTCCATAGTACCTTCCATCACCATGATGAATTCTTCGCCTTCGTGGGAAGAGAGTACGAAGTCGCTGTCGTCCGTGGGAGCAACGTCAATGATGAAAGGCTCCATGTGGCGGTCGGCCTTGGACTTGGAAAGCGAGTGATAAACCATGTGCCTGCGGCTTTGGATAGCATTGTTGGAGAAGCTGATGCTGTTTTGCGCTTCGTTCTTGCGGCATACCACAGGGCCGTTCTCGTCCTGGTCGTCGAGGAAAGTACCCAGGCGTACACCCAGCACACGTGCTATCTTGATAAGCGGAGCCAACGACGGAAGGTCGATGTTGGTTTCAATACGTTCAATCTGTTCGATGGCGAGTCCCGAACGTTGTGCCAGTTCTTCCATGCTGATGGATTGGCTTTCGCGGAGCGACTTGATTTTCTCTCCTACAATCTTACTTGTATCCATAATGATAGTATTTTCAGTCTAAAAGGTTATGATTTATAGTTGCTAATTCGCAAAAATAAGATAAACTTTCACTTAGTGCAACTATCTGGGGAGAAAAGTTTGTTTTTTACTCGTTCTCTACTCTACTTGTTTGTGGGATTTTATAGTCTCCTCAAATCCTGTTCCGATGCATGTCTCCCCTTATACGCCTTGCCTGCCGCATTGAAGCGATAACTTACATTTAGTGAAAAGCTGCGCGAGTCGGGGTTGGCTTTCTTGGTATAAGTCAGCCGGGGACCGAAGAGCATGAAGCAACCGTAACGGGAGTTCCAAAGGTCGTTGGCTTGCAGGCTGAGGGTGAGTCTCTTCGAGAAGAATGTCTTGCGGATGCCGGCGTCCACTCCCCAATAAGAGCGTTGGAGCATGGCGCCGAAGTTTCCTTCACTTTGATAATCGGCGTCGAGGGAGAGAATCCATTCACCCGGCAGGCGCAGGCTGTTCTGCCAGAAGATGTAGACGCTGGAGCGGTTCATGCTCCGCGTGGTTCCTTGATTGGTTACTTTGAAGAAAGGCTGGGCGAAGTAAACGCCGAGTTCCGGTTTCCAGAGGCTGATGGTGGGGGAGAGATGGATGGAGGCGGTGAGGTATTGCATCCGCTTGAAGTTGCCGGTGGTGAAAATGACGACATCCGGGTTCTCTTCATACTCCTTGGTCATGAAGGCGATGGCGTTGCGCCGGTATTGGTAGTTGAGGCCGAACTGAAACCATTTATAAAGGGTGGTGAGTTGCAGGTCGTGGTTGGTTTCGGGGGTGAGCAGCGGGTTGCCGCCTTCGTAGATGAAGCGGTTGTTGTAGTTCAATGTGCTGCGCAGTTGAAGGAAGTTGGGACGGTTGGTCTTTGCCGTGTAGCTGAGGCTGGCTTGGGCGCGGCCGATGGGGAAATCTATCGAAAGGTTGGGACACCAGTCGTTGTAGGTGCGGCTTTGCCCGGGGATGTATTCGCCTTGTTCCCAATAGTCGGAGACGGCGTGCTCGAAGCGGAGGCCTGCCAGCAGACTGATTTTGCCCAGTGGCAGGGAGTATTCGGCAAAGGCGGCGGACTTGCTCTCGTCGATGCGGCTGTCGGTATTGGGAAGAATGTCTTGCAGGTTGAGGAAGTTGTCTTCGCGGCGGATGAAGGTGTAGTCGGCGCCGGCTTTCAGTTCGCCGTTCCAAAGGGGATGTGTCAGTATCAGTTTGGCGGCATAGAGGCGGTTCTTGGCGTGGTTGAAGGAGCTGATGTCGCGGGTTCCTTCCGTCCGGCTCTCTTCTTGCGCTTCTTGGTGGTTGTAGCTCCGGCCGTGCACCAGGTCGGCGGTGAAGTTGATTTGCAGTTGCCGGATGCTGCCTTGATAGTAGGCGTTCAACTGGTGTTTGCTGTCTTGTTGCAGGCTTTGGGAGGAGTGAGCGGTGCGGTCGGTCAGGTCGCCGTCTTCGCGGACGGTATATTCGGAGTTGTCGCTGAGGTGGAAATCGGGGGTGCGATGAAACTCGTAGGAAGCGCCGAGGCTGTGATTCGGGTTGAAATCGTAGCTGACGCTCGCCTTTCCGCCGGCAAGCAGCCCTTTGTTTATCAGCCGCACGTGGTTGTTGACGTCCCATTGTACATCCGACGGTATCTGATAGCGCACATCCTGAAGACGTTTTGTATTTTGATAATTGGCATAGAGCATACTCAGCAGAGAAAGCCCCTTTTTCTGATAGTTCAGGCTGATTTGCTCGTTGTGGCTGGTACGCCGGCGCCGGGTGATGCCGGCACGGAGGTTCCCGCCGAAGCCGTCGTTGCGCCCGCGCACAGTGCGGATGCGGACAACGGCCTTCACGGTGGCGTCGTACTCGGCGCCGGGATTGGTGATAAGTTCCACTTTCTCGATGTCGGCGGCGGAGAGGCGTTCCAGTTCGGTGTTGTCTTGCAGAAGGCGGTTGTCTATATATATGATAGGTGTGCCTTTGCCGAAGACGGTATAACCTTCCTCTTCCGAAGAACGGAGTCCGGGGATGTGTTTCAATACGTCGTTGGCATTATTCAGGGAGGCGAGCAGGGTTTGCTGTACTTTGGTTTCGAGACGGCCGCTTTTCAGTTTGAAGACGGGGCGGGTGGCGGTTACTACGGTTTCATCGAGCAGCACGGCGTCGGCTTCCAGTATCCAGTCACCGGTGACGGTGATGTTGTCGGTATTGCCGATATTTCCAGCCCGGCAGGGACGGCAGAGAGTTTTGTAACCGATGGATGAGATTTGCAGCAGGTAATCGCCGGGCATGGCGAGGGTGAGTTCGAAACTTCCGTCGCTGCGGCTGCATGTACCCTGTATAAAAGTGGAGTCCGGCGTCAGCAATGCGATGTTGGCGAATTCCACCGGTTGCCGGTCTTCCGTGAGGACTCTTCCCCGGATGCTTATTTCTGTCGATTCCTTTTGCGCCGCTACGGTTGCGATATACCCTATAAGCAGGGCGATGATACATACTGTCTGTTTCATGTTCCGAATTGTTTTCTTGTTTCGGGGCACGAAGGTATCGGCTTTCAGGAAGGACAAAAGAAATAAAAAGCGGATAAATGTCTGACATTTGCCTGACAATAGGCTGACAATGCCTGATTGCGGGGGATTTTATCATTTACTTGTTAGCCAATCTCCAGTCCGTAGGCGCGTCCGCGGTCAGTGGTTATCTTCAGGTTGCTGTTGCCCTCGACAATGGGTTTCAATCTTCTTATCAAGGTATAGAGGGTTTCGTCCGCATTGTCCTTTCCCGGCCAAAGGGACTGGCAGATGTCGGACTTGGGAAGCAGATGCGAAGAAGAAAGATAGAACATCTCCATCAGTGTATATTGCATAGGAGTGAGCTTGAGTTTTTCCCGGCGCTCATTGTAGAAGCAGGCTTCCGGGAGGGAGAGCGAAAGGTTGCCGAAAGTGATGGTACTTTCCTGCCCGTTGCCTTCGGCTGCAGGCTTTTTGCGGCGGAAGTAAAAGAAGGAAAAAGTTCCCCAAATCAGTGCTGCCAACAGCAATAAAGCGGGAATCGTCTGTTCGGAAAGACTAAGCAGCAGTGCTGTGGAGCAGCGTGCATATCCCCGGAAGGAGAGCGTCAGCCCCGAAGCGTCGGCAGTAGTGGAAAGCCATATCAAAGTATCACTGGCAAGGTAGCCGGCAGGAATCTCATTGAATACAGTGCCCGGATCGTTTTTCTTCAATATATGCAGCGACAGCGTAGATACATCCCTCAGTTGCCGTAGAGACAATGCTTCTGCAAACTTCCGGTTGGAACTGCTGACGGAAACGGGAGCACCCATCACTTCCTGTAACTTGGCGTAGGTGTGTATCGTGTCCGTATTCAACCATAAATCTTCATTCTGCAATACCGTGTGCCGCAGTGCCTGGTTCAAGTCCGAAACGACACGACGCTCCGCCTGCGAATAATTGCGATATCCGAAGCCGAATGAAAGCCCCACCAGCAAAAGCGTAAATGCCATCGAAAGATTTGCCGTTGATATTCTCTGTTTCATGGAGACAAAGTTATAAAAAAAGAGGCTTCCTTCTTGAAAAGGAAACCTCTTTTTAATGTTTTGCCCGTAAGTGATTACTTACGCAAGCCAAGTTCTTTGACGATGGCACGATATCTGTTGATGTCGCGATCCTTCAGGTAAGTGAGCAACGCACGGCGTTTACCTACCAACATTGTCAAAGCTCTTTCAGTACTATAATCTTTTCTGTTGAGCTTCAGGTGCTCAGTCAGGTGGGAAATACGGTATGAAAACAAAGCTATCTGGGCCTCAGCTGAGCCAGTATCAGAGTTAGACTTTCCGTACTTACCAAAGATTTCTTGCTTTTTAGCAGCGTCTAAATACATAATGTTTAATTAAAAAGTTGATAATATTTCTCTCTTTCGAGGGTGCAAAGATAGGTATTATCTTTTATACGACAATGATATTCAGCAAAATTTTCATCTCTATACTATATATCTAATGCAAAATTCGTACCTTTGCATCCGAAATAATAGGTATTATATGCAAAATATTCGAAACATTGCAATCATTGCCCATGTTGACCATGGGAAAACGACACTCGTTGATAAGATGCTTTTGGCGGGAAACCTTTTCCGTAGCAATCAGAGCACAGGTGAATTAATGCTGGATAACAACGACCTGGAACGTGAACGAGGTATAACGATTCTATCCAAGAACGTTTCAATCAACTACAAGGACACCAAGATTAACATTATTGATACTCCGGGCCATAGCGACTTTGGAGGAGAAGTAGAACGTGTACTGAATATGGCCGACGGCTGTATCTTGCTGGTAGATGCTTTTGAAGGTCCTATGCCGCAGACGCGTTTTGTGCTGCAAAAAGCATTGCAGATAGGTCTGAAGCCGATCGTCGTGGTGAACAAGGTGGATAAACCGAACTGTCGTCCGGAAGAAGTGTATGAAATGGTATTCGACTTGATGTTCAGCCTGAACGCAACCGAAGACCAGTTGGACTTCCCCGTTATCTACGGGTCGGCCAAGAACGGCTGGATGAGTACGGACTGGCAGAAGCCGACCGACAATATCCTTGCGTTGCTGGACTGCATCCTGGAAAACATTCCTGCGCCCACGCAGCTGGAAGGTACTCCGCAGATGCTGGTTACTTCTTTGGACTATTCTTCTTATACCGGTCGTATCGCCGTAGGCCGCGTACATCGTGGTACTTTGAAAGAAGGCATGAATGTATCTCTGGCTAAACGCGACGGAAGTATCACCAAGTCGAAGATCAAAGAATTGCATACCTTTGAAGGTATGGGCCGTGCGAAGGTGCAGGAAGTATCTTCCGGTGATATTTGTGCTTTGGTCGGTATCGAAGGTTTTGAAATCGGCGATACGGTTTGTGACTTTGAGAACCCGGAGGCACTGCCTCCTATCTCTATAGACGAGCCTACCATGAGTATGCTCTTTACCATCAATGATTCTCCTTTCTACGGCAAGGATGGTAAGTTTGTGACTTCGCGTCACATCCACGACCGCTTGATGAAGGAACTCGATAAGAACCTTGCATTGCGTGTTCGCAAGAGTGAGGAAGATGGCAAATGGATTGTTTCCGGTCGCGGTGTGCTCCACCTCTCGGTTTTGGTGGAAACCATGCGCCGCGAAGGATATGAGTTGCAAGTCGGTCAGCCGCAGGTAATCTTCAAGGAGATTGACGGTGTGAAAAACGAACCGGTGGAAGAACTCACAGTGAACGTCCCCGAAGAATATTCCAGCAAGATAATCGATATGGTAACCCGCCGTAAGGGTGAAATGGTGAAGATGGAAAGTGCCGGCGAACGCGTGAACCTGGAATTCAATATGCCGTCACGCGGTATCATCGGTCTGCGTACCAATGTATTGACGGCTTCTGCCGGTGAAGCTATCATGGCGCACCGCTTCAAGGAATATCAACCCTATAAGGGTGAAATTGAACGCCGTACCAATGGTTCTATCATTGCGATGGAAAGTGGTACTGCCTTTGCTTATGCCATTGATAAGCTGCAAGACCGTGGTAAGTTCTTCATCTTCCCGCAAGAAGAGGTTTATGCCGGTCAGGTGGTTGGTGAGCATTCCCACGAAAAGGATTTGGTGGTGAACGTTACTAAATCGAAGAAACTGACCAATACCCGTGCTTCCGGTACGGATGATAAGGCGCGTCTGATTCCTCCCGTACAGTTCTCACTCGAAGAGGCTCTGGAGTATATCAAGGAAGATGAGTATGTAGAGGTAACACCTAAATCGATGCGTATGCGTAAAGTTATTCTGGATGAAAACGAACGCAAGCGCGCCAACAAGGTTTAATCGGTAAATTTTAGTTGTTATATAAAGTAGAAGGAGTGCCCTGCCGAATGGTTGGAGCACTCCTTCTCATTTTTCCGTTATTCGGAACGAATGTTATCAGTCGATGAACTTAATCTTTGTTGCATTTCTCGGCCGGGCGGCAGGTGTTTCATCCGGGTAACCGAAAGCGATGCAGTAAAGCAGCTGGTATCCTTCGGGGATATCCAGTTGTTTGAGGTATTCGGCAGCGGCGGGTGTAGAGGTCATAAAGCGGGTGGGACCGCCCAGGCAGCAAGAGCCGATGCCCATAGACCAAGCTGAAAGAATCATATTCTCGCCCAGCAGACCGCAGTCTATCTGCGACAGATCATAAGAAGGGTCGTTGGCAATGAATACCACCGTAGATGCATTGCGGAACATGTTCTTGAAGTCCGGGTCGCTGGCAGCATTCGGGTTCTCTTTTTTGTAGACTTCCGTAATGCCGTTGATGAACTCCGGATTGTCCACTACGCGTATTTCCCAGGACTGTTTGTTCTGTCCGTTGGGTGCATTGATACCGCAATTCAGAATGACCTGCATGGTGTCGCGGTTCACTGCTTGCGGTTTGTACTTGCGGATGCTGCGACGTGACATGATAGTTTCTATCACCGCATTCTCTTTACTGTTTTCCGCACTTGTGCTTTCACTTCCTTTTTGCGCCTGTGCACCGCATCCGGCACACAATAGCAGGCTCGCGCCTAATAACATTAACTTTAAACTCTTCATAATCTGTTGTATATTAGATTTGCTTCAGCGCAAATCTAACAAAAAAAGCGGCTTCCGTTGTCGGAAGCCGCCTTAAAAATATGTAATCTAATGCTATTAGAGTTTCGGACCTGCTGCAACCAAAGCCTTACCAGCTTCGTTACCGGTGAACTTAGAGAAGTTCTTGATGAAGCGGCCAGCCAAGTCTTTAGCTTTTTCTTCCCACTTGCAAGCACATTCGTAAGTGTCGCGAGGATCAAGGATCTTCGGATCAACATTCGGAAGAGCAGTAGGAACAACAAAGTCGAAGTAAGGAATAACCTTAGTAGGAGCCTTGTCGATAGAACCGTCGAGGATAGCGTCGATGATACCACGAGTATCTTTGATAGAGATACGCTTGCCGCTACCGTTCCAGCCAGTGTTAACCAAGTATGCCTTAGCACCAACCTTGTTCATCTTCTTAACCAGTTCTTCTGCATATTTAGTAGGATGCAAGCTCAAGAAAGCAGCACCGAAGCAAGCAGAGAATGTCGGAGTCGGTTCAGTGATACCA
>JAUUPT010000066.1 GCA_030843315.1 Bacteroidaceae bacterium
CGTAATTATTGTACGAGAGGGTGGTGTTGCCGAACAGCTTGCTGCTGAATACATAGTTCCAGCGGCCGTAGGCGATGGTATTCCCCCAGTTCAGGTGGCTGTTGTCTCTGTCATAACTTCTAGTTGTCTTGTCATCTGTATAGCCATAGCCGGTGTAGCTATCATAGTGATAGTGGTCTTTTCCTTTGTAGAAGCTGAGGAAGAGGCGGCTACGGTCGCTGAATTTGTGGTTCACTTTGGCATTGACGTCGTAGAAGTAGTAGTTGAATTTGTTGTTGTAAGAATCGTCCTTGTCCGTAATGAGGCTTTTGAAGAAGACCGTAGGGACGGCTCGTGCACTAAAACTGAAAGAGGTCCGCTCTTTCCAGATGGGCCCCTCGATGTGTAGTTTGTCCGTCAGCATGCCGATGCTGAGTGCGCCGTGATAGCGCTGCATATCTCCGTCGTTGGTACGTACGTCGACGATGGAGGAGAGGCGCCCGCCGTAGCGGGCGGGAAAGGAACTCTTGAAAAGGGTGGTATTCTTCACTGCTTCGGGCGTAAAGATGGAGAATACGCCCAGCAGATGGTCGGCGTTGTATACCGGGATGCCGTCCAGCATCACCAGATTTTGGTCGGGACCGCCGCCACGCACATACATGCCTGCAAAACCCTCCATCCCTGCTTGCACACCCGGCATCAACTGGATGGTTTTCAGTAAATCGGCTTCACCCAGTATGGAAGGAGTGCTCCGTATCTGCGCCATCGGAATTTCGTGTGCTCCCATGGCAGTGCTTTGTATGCCGGCTTCGTGCTTGTCGGAGAGTACCACTACTTCTGCCAACAGATTGTTGCTGCTCAAGGGGATGTTGAGTACCGTGTCCTTTGTCAGTTCAAAGCGGCTGCGCCGGGGTGTATAACCCAGGTAGGAGAAAGTCAGTTCCGCTTCCCCTTCCGGCAGGGTGAGCGTATAGAAACCGAAAGGATTGGTGGCAGTACCGGTGGAACGACGACTCTCAAGGATATTGGCACCAATCAGCGTCTCGGAAGACGCCCCGTCGGTCACGTATCCGCTGATAGTGTACTTACGGCTAACGGGTTTCTGCGGCGTGGGCCGCTTGGTAAGCAGTATATGCTTTCCGGAGATTTCGAACTTTATAGGTTCGTTCTCAAAGGCGCGTTGCAGTATCTCGCTGATGGTTTGCTGCTTGGCTTCCATAGTGATGCGGCGTGTCAGTTTTACCTCTTCCCCATAGACGAAGGAGAAGCCGGTGGCATTTTCCAGTTGCTTCACAAAACTTTCCAGCGTTGCATTGCGAATGTTGATGTTCAGTCGTGCTTCTTTATTTTGTGCATAGATCGAATTGCTTAAGATAACCACACACATCAGGAGCATAGCTCTGATGTGGTGGTGTGAACAGATAGTAGAATGGTTCATGATTTAGTTAAGTTTGCTAGTAAGGGTAATAGTGTCGTTGGTTTGAGTATAAGTAAAGTTACCTGCGCCTTTCAGCAGGTCGAGAATAGAAATCAGGCCTTCGTCCGAACTGAAGGTACCCGTCATGCGGTAGTTCTTCAGGCTGTCTCCCTCGATGCGGATAGGCGTATGGAATACTTCAGACAGTTGGCGGGTGATGTCCTCCAACGGTTGTTGGCTGAAGTAGAGCGTATCCGGCAGGGCAACGGGCTTCGGGGATTGTGTCTCCACCGGAGCAGACTGGGGAAGTACGGGCTCGGGACGCAGTACATAATAGTAGGCAGCCCAACTGGCCACACACAGTAATACCACTGCTGCGCTGCTTGCCACTCGTAACCAGAACATGTGCCTTTTGCGTTTGGCAAAGAGCTGCTGTTCCAGTTGTTTCCAGCTGTTGCCTGCCGTGAAGCGTCCCCTGGGCGAGCGGGTGGAAGCTATCAGTTTGTTCAGTACTTTGTCGATATTCTCGTTGTTTACCTTCATTCTTTATTCTATTTGGCAACTAACGTTATGAGTAGTTGCGTTTGTTTGACTTCTGTATCTCGGGGCGAACAGATGACGCGTATCTCTTCATTCTGCTTCATCTTATTCGGGAAGACACGGATGCGTGCGGTTGCCGATTTCTTCTTTGCAGGGATTATTACTTTTGTATCGAGCAAACGGAGCGAGGGTTGTGTTCCCGGTTTCCAACTGCAGGAGATTGCAACTTCCCTGTCTACATTACTTTTCTTGGCAGCAATGATTTTGATACTGATGTCTTCCTCCTTTGTTGTTTTGTCGAATACATAGTCGTCGGATCGTTTACTGAAGCCGACATACTCATCAGGATACTTGACATTGTTGTCATTGCATGCACTCAAACTAAGCAGGGCAAGCAAAAGCCCCGCGCCAAAATTACATAAATTTCTCATAAGTCTTTGTTCGTTTAGTTTTCTGTAAGTAAAGACAGGCCGATTTTGGAAACTCCCTACGCGAAGTTTGCAAAAGAAAGTTAAAGAAGCTGGATGCGGGAGATTCCCTTCAAAAATGGCGTTAATCTCCCAATCTCTTGTTTGGAATTTATTACTTTTGTCGTGTAATATAACAAATACTATGACCGTGGCGCTGAATAGTTTGAAGAACATAAGCACTTTCCTATTACTTCTTCTATGTTTAGGAACGGCGTCGGCAGTGCATGCCGACGATGCTTTGTTTTCATCAATCAATACTTCTCAAGGCTTAAGTGACAATCAGATACGCTATATTCTTCAGCTTCCTGACGGGCGAATGGTATTTACTACCAGCGGCAATGTCAACTTATATGACGGCGCACATTTCGGCTATCTTCACCGGACGGCAGAAGATGTGTATCCATTGAAGCAATACGACGGCTTTTATCGTATTTATCAAAGCACGGATTCTCTTTTATGGATTAAAGACACCTATAAGCTGACGTGTGTCAATCTTTATAAAGAATGCTATGTTGCTGGCTTGGATTCTTTCTTCCTGAGCCGGAATATACACGAGCCTGTGGAAGATCTTTTTGTGGATGCTTTAGGGCATACATGGCTGCTCACCTCCCAGGGATTGCAAGACCAGGATAGCGGAACTCTCATAGCTTTGCCCCATCGTGGCTTGAAGAAACTGCAGGATGTGAATGCAGAGGATAATACTCTATACCTATTTTATAATACCGGTGAAGTGGAGGTCTATGATGCGGCAAGTGGGCAACAACTGTGCTCAGTGGCAGCCTATCCGGCATCCGAACAGGAAGATTTCGGAAAGACATCGCTGCTCGTAAAAGGTGAGAAGAAGTTCTATCAGTTGCGGAATGGCCGTAAAGGCGGTTTGTTCTCTTTCGACTGGCATAGCCGTACGTGGGAAAAGATATTTGAGCAGAATTATGCACTCCATACATTGATTGTTCTTCCTGGAGACGAGAAGGCATATATAAGTTGCGTTCATGGTTTCTGGATAATTGATCTTGTGCAGGGTACGCAGCAATACGTCCCTACGCTGAAGACAAAGAAAGGACAACTCGTTTCAACAGAAATCAGTACTCTCTTCCAAGATCGTCAGGGCGGACTATGGATAGGCACATTCAACAGAGGATTGCTGTATCATCATCCGGCGATGCATAAATTGGCTCATGTCAGTCGCAATGCTTATCCCATTCCTTTAGGGAAGGATGTGTTCGTCGAAGCTTTTGCCGAAGATGAATCGGGGCATATCTATCTGAAAGTAAATTCCGATGTTTATAAATTGACTGCCGGTGAGGATGATTCCCAAACTTTGGTGGCCGTAACAGCTTCTTCTCTTCCTACGGGTGTGTGGGATAAGTTGAATCCGCCAACAGGAAATACTGTGTTCAGAGGTAAAGAGTATACTGCATTATGCACCGATACGCGTGGATGGACCTGGGCCGGGACATCCGACGGCTTGGAGCTTTTCGTTCCTGATGCCCCGGCTCCCCGCATCTTTTATCGCGAAGACGGCCTGAGTAACAATTTTGTGCAAGCCATCATCGAGGACCGGCAGAAAGATATCTGGGTTACAACCAGTAATGGAATCTCACGTATTCGCATCAATACCCAAAGTCAGGATATAGACTTTATCAATTACAACCAGCAGGATGGCGCTCTGGAAGGAGAGTATATGAAAGATGCCGCCTTTGAAGCATCCGATGGCACGCTCTACTTTGGCGGAGTAGATGGGTTCAATATATTCCATCCCGGTAGTGAGCCGCTTACGCACGGACTGCCTTATGCTCCTCTTTTTACTGCTCTGCGTCTATATGGAGAGAAGGTGAACACGGGCGAAAGGTATGGCAAGCGTATCATCTTGCCCCAAGCGGCTCCTTATACCACCGTGATAGAGTTGGATTATGATCAGAATTTCCTGACATTCGAGTTCTCCGCATTGAACTATGTGAATAGCGAACGCACTTATTATCGCTATATGCTGGAAGGTATTGACAAGCATTGGAACCAGACCACCGGGCAGAAGAGTGCGGTAGCCGGTAATGGTATGCTTCAGGCGGCTTATACGAATCTCCCTCCCGGAGATTATACCTTCAAGGTGATGGCATCGGACAACATTCTTGAGTGGAATGGGGAGACTACAAAGATACATCTGCTTGTCAATGCCCCGTGGTGGAAAACAACGACGGCCTATATCGTATATATAATCCTGTTGATATTGATTGTAGTGTCGGGCATCCGCTTCTATGTTTATTGGACGCGGCGGGAAATGGTGCGCCGGCATAAAGAAGAGATTCTATTGCTTCGTATCCGCAATCTGATAGAGCAATGTAATACCTATGAGTCTGAACGGAAGGTCGCTTCGGAGGGAAAAGTCGGTTCATCATGTGATGCTGTTGAAGACTCTTCGCCTGATAATAACGAACCCGACGGTGTGGAATCCGCTTTCCTGGCACGCGCCATCGAATTAGTGGAAAAGAATCTCCATGTCAGCGGCTATTCGGTGGAACAGTTGAGCAGGGATCTCTGTATGGAGCGCACCGGCCTTTATCGGAAACTGGTAACCATGCTCGATCAGTCGCCCAGTCTTTTCATTCGCAACATCCGTTTGCAGAGGGCGGCACAACTTCTTGCGGAAGGCGAACTCAGTATCGCAGAGATAGCAGAGCGCACCGGGTTCAGCAGTTCCAGTTATCTGAGCAAATGTTTCCAGGAAATGTATGGGTGCCGTCCTTCGGAATATGCCGGCAGAACGCAGAAATCAACGTGATTACTGTTTGTTTCAACCTGGTTGTTGTCTGCATCATTCCTTTCCCGCCTACCTTTGCAGCATCTTAAAACACTAAAATCATGAAAATGAATCTTATTAGAAAAATGTATCTTGTGCTGGTGTGTGCAATGGCTGTTGCAACAAATACTACCGCACAGAATGAGCAACGTACTTCCCAAGGCGTAAAGTATACGGCACAGGGGATGAATGTCAGTGTGGAATTTTACTCGCCCACCATTGTGCGGGTATATAAAGTACCGGTGCAGACGCCTTGTGATAAAGAAAGCCTGGTTGTGCTTAAACAGCCGGAAACGACCTCGGTAACCTTCGGTGAAAAGGGGGGGGATATACTCTTGAGCAGTAGTGCCCTGCAAGTAGAGGTGAATCCCGAAACAGGAGGAATCCGCTTCCTCGACAAATCGGGACAGCAGTTACTGGCAGATAAGGACTATGGAACGCAGTTTACACCTTTCGATGACGCCGGAGTTTCCTCATACAATGTTCGTCAGGCTTTTCTGCTGGATAAGGATGAGGCCATCTATGGTTTGGGACAACAGCAGACCGGTAAAGTGAGCCAACGCAACCAGAAACTTTTTCTCCGCAATCAGAATATGAGCATCTGCATTCCTTTTGTTCATTCCGTTAAAGGTTATGGACTGTATTGGGATAATTATTCTCCTACTACCTTCCTGGACAATCCGCAGGAGATGTCTTTCGACTCGGAAGTGGGCGATTGTGCCGATTACTACTTTATATATGGCGGCAATGCCGACGGTGTGATAGCCGGTGTGCGCGACTTGACCGGACAAGCTCCCCTTTATCCGCTGTGGACACTCGGATTCTGGCAATCTCGCGAGCGCTATAAGAGTCCTGATGAGCTGTGCGAAGTGGTAGATAAATACCGCGACCTGGAAGTGCCGCTGGATGGTATTATTCAGGACTGGCAATACTGGGGATGCAATTCGAACTGGAACTCCATGAAGTTTCAGAACCCCCGCTATATAAACAAGATGGGCGATCCCGAATATATGAAGTTCCTGCCGGACGGAGAAGACCGGGATGCACGTTACGGCACTCCGCGCATCAAGAGCCCGAAGGAAATGATTGACTATGTACATAAGCAGAATGCGCATATCATGATTTCGGTATGGGCGTCATTTGGCCCGTGGACGGAAATGTATCAGAAGATGGATAGCCTGAACGCCTTGCTTCATTTCGATACATGGCCGCTGGAAGCCGGTGTGAAGCCTTATGATTCTTTCAATCCGGTGGCGCGTGACATCTATTGGGCGGAGATGAAGAAGAATATCTTTGATTTGGGCATGGATGCATGGTGGTTGGACTCAACCGAGCCCGATCATCTGAATATCAAGAATGAGGACTTTGATACACAGACCTATCTGGGATCGTTCCGTCGGGTACATAATGCTTTCCCGTTGATGTCCAACAAAGGCGTGTATGAGCATCAGCGTGCTGTGTCTTCCGATAAGCGTGTATTCTTGCTTACCCGTTCTTCTTTCCTGGGGCAGCAGCGCTATGCTTCGCATTCCTGGAGCGGTGATGTCGTTGCATCCTGGGATGTGATGCGCAAGCAGTTGGCGGCAGGGTTGAACTATTCTTTATGTGGAATACCTTATTGGAACACAGACTTGGGCGGTTTCTTTGCCTGGAAGTACAACGATGATGTGAACAACATCGCTTATCACGAATTGCATGTCCGTTGGTATCAATGGGGCGCATTCCAGCCTATCATGCGTTCGCACAACTCCGGCCCGGTAGCCGTGGAAATATATCAGTTTGGCAAGAAGGGGGACTGGGCTTACGATGCCTTGGAGAAATATACTCATTTGCGCTATCGCCTGTTGCCCTATATATACAGTACATCGTGGGAAGTAACGGATAAGGCGGGCAGTATTCTCCGCCCGTTGATGATGGACTTCCCGGAAGATAAGAAGGTGCTTGATATGGATACCGAATATATGTTTGGCCGTAATTTCCTGGTGCGTCCGGTCACAGATTCTCTTTATACCTGGCAGGATAAGGATCAGAAAGGTTATCAGAAAGATATGCATAAGGTAGGAAAGACCGATGTGTATCTCCCTCAGAATGCCCGCTGGTATGACTTCTGGACGGGACAAGTGCTGGAAGGCGGACAAACCATAGAGCGTGAAGTGCCTATCGACATCATGCCGGTTTATGTCCGTGCAGGCTCTATCCTTCCTTGGGGGCCGGCTGTGCAATACTCCACCGAAAAGAAATGGGATAACCTGACTATTCGTGTCTATCCGGGTGCCGATGCCGAATTCACCCTCTACGAAGATGAGTTTGATAATTATAACTACGAAAAGGGAGCATATACAACGATTGACATGAAGTGGAACGACAAGGAACGCACCTTGACAATCGGTGAACGGAAAGGGAGCTATAAAGGCATGTTGAAGAACCGCCGCTTTAATGTTGTTATCGTAGATCCGGGAAAAGGCTGTGGAGACGGTGACTCAACGGCATTCGACCGATCTGTTTCTTATAAAGGAAAGAAGGTTGCTTTAAAGTTTTAAAGTTATAGCCGGATAGTAATTGTCATTCAGAGCGCAGCGAAGAATCTCTTCTCTATACATTGGGGAGAAGAGATTTTTCGCTGCGTTCTGAATAATAGAATGATGGGCACCGTGTGCGAATAATTACCCTAACAGACTTTCCTTCAACCGTGTAATCGCCTTCTGCAACTGCGCATCCACGGTCTTTATGCTGATGTCCAATTCTTCCGCCACCTGGGCATAACTCTGTTTTTCTTCGCGTATGCGGATAAAGATTTCGCGGCAGCGTTCGGGCAAACGATCCAGCGCTTTGACGTAGCGGGCAAAGAGTTCCTCGCTGATGAGTGTGTCCTCCGGAGAATCGGCCTGGTCGGAAGGTTCGGGAAGCTGGTCGGAAGACAGCGTGGCGTGCCGGTTCTCTTTCTCCAGATAATTGAGCGAAGCATTTTTGGTGAGGATGAAGCAATAATCTTCTATATTCTTTACCTCCGGCAGCTTGACACGCTGCTCCCAAAGTCGCATGAAGACATCGAGCACTATTTCCTGTGCCCATTCCTCGTGCTTCACAAAGTAGTAGGCGATACGGAACAGGCGGTCGTAGCACAGATTGTAGAAACCATGGAAAGCTTGTTCCGAGTTTTCTTCCTTCATTTGGCGCAGGTAGCGCCTGACTTCTTGTTCGGTCATACAGCTTCTATATTCCTTCCTTCATATATTTGCACGGGCAGTTCTCGTTTACTCGCATTTCTTCAAAGTAGCTATACTGCTATTCTTGTCAAACGGATTATTAACAAACTCCCGTTTCCCCGTTTTGAAGTTATAGAACCCCATCCAGTCTATCGTAATATGGTTCTGATTAATCACTTTTACTTCAGCAATCACGCTGTCTATAGAGAAATCAAACCAGTTCAAATCGGAGTTCCCCCTGGTAATGGCAGACAGCCCTTGATACTTCAGTTGGAGCTCTTCCTCATCGTCGTTTACAGAGAGCAGAACATAGGCCGATTCTCCTGACTGAGTGTATATATTCAAATCAGCATATGAACTGTTGATAAACTCCAGACTTTCCTCATCATCCCGGCATATCGTTTGCCATTTGCCCTTAATCGTGGGGCTGCTGTCTTCTTTTGTCACAGAATTGGCTGTCGCTATATCGGGGAATAGAATATTGTTGATTTTGTATTTATTCTTTCTTTTTGATACGTCCAGTATGACATAATGGTAATCATCCGAAAGGCACACCGCATAAGCATTCTCGGCAGTGTCTACTTTCAGGATACGCATTTTCTCTATCCAGTCCTTGCTATAATCCTGAGCGTTGACAAACGGATCATAATCCAATTCCAGGTTAGATAACTTGGTACGCAATTTCTTCGATACATACTCCTTTAAGATTCTCTCCACCTTATTTTTGTCTGTTCCCTCTTCCAGATTCTCTGTAATGTACGACTTGTAAAAGTCAGAAAGCATCTGAATGGCAGAATATTGCTCTGTGGCATCACGTTGTTCTTCGGCACTGGGGCGGGTTCTTCGGCAGCCACTAATTAGCTGGCACAAAACAATCAGTAACAGTAATAATCTAATTCTCATAATCTCTTTCTCCTCTTTTAAATCAGGCTCGTAGCCGTGTTGTCATGTTGTTATTCAATGTACATCAGGTCGCTTATAATACCGTCCGAAACGAAAATGCCTTCGCGCGTCAGGCGGAGGTGGTCGCCATGTATTTCCAGTTTGCCGCTTTTCAGGTGCGGGGCCGCCATGTCTCTGCAATAATTCCATAGTTTCGTGCCGAATTTCGGTTCAGCCTCTTCCGCCGATATTCCCCACTTGGTACGCAGGGTGGTCATAATGTACTCGTTGTAGCGGGTCGTCGTGTCCAGATGCTCCGTCTCGAATGCCCGTTGCCCCGTTTCCATAGCGCTTATGTACTTCTCCAGCGACGAAACGTTCCATTCGCGGCTCCCGGTGTCGAATGAATGTGCCGAAGGACCGCAACCCAGATAAGGAACACCTTTCCAGTAAGATGTATTGTGGCGCGAGTACATACCGGGCTTGCAGAAGTTGGATATTTCGTAATGCTCATATCCGGCATTGCCTAGCGTGTCTATCAGGGTGGAGAAGAAGCGTACGCTGCTCTCTTCGTCTACCTCGCGGATGCGGTGGGCTTGCAGCATTTCGTAGATGCGCGTACCCTTTTCGTAAGTCAGGTGATAGGCGGAGATATGTTCTACGTGTAGGCCGACGGCTTGTTGCAAATCGCACTTCCAGCGTTGGTCTGTCTCACCTGGCAGGCCGTAGATAAGGTCGATGCTGATATTGCGGAAACCTGCGCGGCGGCAACGCTCCACGGCTTCTATCGCCTGGCTGGCATTATGGCGGCGGTTCAGTAGCCGCAGGGTAGCATCGTCAAAGGTCTGTATCCCCATGCTGAGGCGGTTGAAGGGAAGGGTGCGCAGCATGGCTACATATTTGTCCGTCAGGTCGTCGGGATTGGCTTCGAGGGTGATTTCCCCGGCAACTTCCAACCCATAAACTTTTTCAATCGTTTCAAACACTTGCCTGAAGTCTTCCTCCGCCAGTTGCGAGGGTGTGCCGCCACCCAGGTAGATGGTTTCCACAGGTTCTCCTTTCAGATATTCCTTGCGCGCCTCCAGTTCCCGGCACAAAGCGCCGATATAGCGTTGCTTCAGCTCGCTGCGGGTGGTGGAGTAGAAGTCGCAATAGATGCAACGCGTCTTGCAAAAAGGAATGTGTATATAGATGCCTGCCATGATGTTTGTGGGGTTATTCGTTGCAAAAGTAATCTTTTGGCGGGAGAAAGACAGGACTTTGAAATGTTTTTTGACTGATATTTCGCCCTTATTGAACGATGAGCAGTCCGTGAAGTGCTATTAAAAGGATAAATTTGCCACAGTAATTAATATGTTGTATCTTTAAATAGAACTTTGTATGCTACGAAAACACAGTAAAAGGAAAATGATGTTCGCGCTTTTGGCGTGGTGTGCTTTAGCTTCTGTTTCTGCCCAGGAATGGAAGTTGGTATGGAGTGAGGAATTCAATAAAAAAGGGCGCTTGAATGAGGCTATCTGGAACTACGAGAACGGGTATGCCCGCAATGAAGAAGATCAATGGTACCAGCCCGACAACGCTTATTGCAAAGGTGGCAAGCTGATTATAGAAGCCCGGAAGGAGCATCGGGAGAATCCGTTGTATGAAGCCGGAAGCCGCGACTGGCGCAAGAAGCGCGAATTTGTGGAATATAGCTCTTCGTCGGTAACTACTGCCGGCAAATTTGAATTCCTGTACGGACGCCTCGAAGTGCGTGCCAAGATTCCCACCGCGGGAGGTGCCTGGCCTGCCATCTGGCTGCTGGGACGCGGTCTGCCGTGGCCTTCGAACGGAGAAATTGACGTGATGGAATACTACCGTATAAAAGGGGTGCCGCATATCCTTGCCAATGCCTGCTGGGGAGGTGAAAAAGGACACGGTGCCGTATGGAACAGCAAGACGGTTCCGTTTACCCATTTCACCGACCGCGACCCTCGTTGGGCGGATAAGTTCCACATCTGGCGCATGGACTGGGACGAAACATCCATTAAGATTTACTTGGACGACGAACTGCTGAACGATATTCCACTGGGCGAAACCGTGAACGGCAATAGTGCGGGCGAGGGAACAAATCCTTTCCACAAGCCGCAGTATATCTTGCTGAATCTTGCTGTCGGAGGTATCAACGGCGGAGAGATTGACGACGCAGCACTCCCGATGAAGTATGAAGTGGACTACGTGCGCGTATATCAGAAGGATGCTTATATGGAATAAAATGTTACTTTTGCACTCGCTAAATGATTCAATATAAAACTATATATGATGAACCGAAAAATGCCTTTGTTACGTATGAACCTGCTGGCTGCATTAATTCTGTTATTTACGCTTCCGGTGTTTTCTCAGCAGAAGTCCTTTTATGAGAAAGATTGCATCGCTTATCTGTTTACATATTTCACTGGTAATCATATCAGTGAAGAGGCTGTGTGCTATGCCGTCAGTATGGATGGCTACACCTATTGGACGCTGAACGGCGGTAAACCGGTGATTGACTCGAAAGTTATCAGCTCTACGGGCGGTGTGCGCGATCCTCATATCCTGCGCAGTGAAGATGGAAAGACTTTCTATATGGTGGTGACGGATATGGTTTCCGGCAACGGATGGGATTCCAACCGGGCAATGGTATTGCTGAAATCCACCGATTTGGTGAATTGGTCACACTCAGTCATCAATATGCAGAAACGCTATGAAGGACAGGAGAAGTTGAAACGTGTATGGGCTCCGCAGACGGTTTACGATCCGGAAGCCGGGAAGTATATGGTATATTGGAGCATGAAGTACGGCGACGGGCCGGATGTGATATATTATGCCTATGCGAATGACGACTTCACCGATTTGGTTGGCAAGCCGAAACCCCTGTTTCTGCCGAAAGAAGGGAAATCGTGCATCGACGGGGATATTGTATATAAGGATGGCGTCTTTCACCTTTTCTATAAGACGGAAGGGCACGGCAATGGCATCAAGGTAGCCACTACCCGTTCGCTTGCTTCCGGCCAATGGGACGAAGAACCCGATTACAAGCAACAGACAACAGATGCAGTAGAAGGTGCAGGCACCTTCAAACTGATAGGACAGGATAAATATATATTGATGTATGACGTATATATGAAAGGCAAGTATCAGTTTACCGAGACTACCGACCTGAAAAACTTCAAGGTGATAGACAGTGAGGTAAATATGAATTTCCATCCGCGTCATGGCACGATTATTCCTATTACGCGGGATGAATTGATGCGTATCACCGATAAGTGGGGGAAACCGGCGGAACTATCAAACGCTCTTCTATCCATGACGGCGGTTAAGCCGGTGGCAGCACAAGACATCACCGTCAGCGGGCCTGATGGTAAGTTGCAATTAACCGTATCGTGCCCGGAAGGGGGAGAGGCTTCTTATACCATATCTTATAATGGGAAACAGATGCTCGAGCCTTCTCCGCTGGGACTGGAAACGAATGTGGGCGACTTTGCCAAGACCATGAAATGGGTGGGGCACAAAGAAGCAAAGATTGATACCACCTACGAGCAGACGCGCATCAAGACCTTGCGTGTACATTATCGCGCCAATGAATTGCTGTGCTCCTTTGTCAATGCGGAAGGGCAGAAAGTAGATGTAATGTTCCGCGTCAGTGACAACGACGTGGCATTCCGTTATCTGCTTCCCCGCCAGGGAGAGCGGGGAAGTGTGACCGTCAGTCAGGAAAAGACCGGTTTTCGCTTTCCGTCTCACACTACTACTTTCCTTTGTCCGCAGAGCGATGCCATGATAGGATGGAAGCGGACCAAACCCAGTTATGAGGAAGAATATAAAGCGGATGCTCCCTTGAATGCACGTTCGCAATTCGGACATGGATATACATTCCCCTGTTTGTTCAGGGTAGGAGAGGATGGTTGGGTACTCGTCAGCGAGACGGGAGTCGACAGCCATTACTGTGCTTCCCATCTGAGCGATGCGGTGGACGGACTGTTTACGGTTGCTTTCCCCATGCCGGAAGAGAATAACGGCAACGGGACGGTAGCTCCGGCTTTCGCCTTGCCGGGCGCTACTCCGTGGCGCACCATTACGGTGGGCGAAACTCTGAAACCTATCGTAGAGACGACAGTGCCCTGGGATGTGGTGAAACCGCTGTACGAGACAGAACATAACTATAAAATGGGGCGTGGCACGTGGAGCTGGATTCTCTGGCAGGATGGCAGCATCAACTACGATGACCAGGTGTACTATGTGGACTTGGCGGCTGCTATGGGATACGAATATGTATTGATAGACAACTGGTGGGACACCAATATAGGTCACGACCGGATGGAGCAGCTTATCAAGTATGCCCACAGCCGGGGTGTAGATGTATTCTTGTGGTACAGTTCCAGCGGCTACTGGAATGATATTGAGCAAGGTCCTGTCAATCGGATGGACACTCCGATTATCCGCAAACGGGAAATGAAATGGCTCCAAAGCCAGGGCGTGAAAGGCATTAAAGTCGATTTCTTCGGAGGAGACAAGCAGGAGACGATGCGGCTGTATGAAGATATTCTGAGCGATGCGGACGACCACGGACTGATGGTAATCTTCCACGGCTGCACGATACCGCGCGGCTGGGAACGGATGTACCCCAATTATGTAGGCAGCGAAGCCGTCCTGGCTTCCGAGAATCTGATATTCAACCAGCACTTCTGTGATGAAGAGGCGTTCAATGCCTGCCTGCATCCGTTTATCCGCAACGCGGTGGGATGCATGGAGTTTGGCGGTTGCTTCCTGAACAAGCGGATGAACCGTGGGAACGATGGTGGCAATATCCGCCTTACCACCGATGTGTTCCAATTGGCAACGGCGGTGCTGTTCCAGAACCCGATACAGAATTTTGCTTTGTCTCCCGGCAACCTGACGGATGCGCCGCAAGTCTGCCTCGACTTCATGAAGCAGATACCTACTACCTGGGACGAAACCCGCTTCATCGATGGCTATCCCGGAAAGTATGTTGTGCTTGCCCGCCGTCACGGCGATAAGTGGTATGTGGCTGCCATCAATGCCGATAAGGAAACGCTGAAGCTGAAACTCACACTGCCCATGCTGGCAGGCGAAACTGTTTCTTTTTATAGCGACGACAAGCAACAACCAAAAGAGAAAGCTATGAAGGTGAAAGCCGACGGTAGCATTCAACTGGTGCTTCAACCGCAGGGAGGCGCTGTATGGGTCAAAATGAACTAAGAACTGCCTTTTTTGAACTCTTTTTCACCCTTTAGCTCTATCTTCCTGCCTATATTTGCAGCAGGAGGATGTGTCGGAATTCAACTCTTTAGCCCCTTCTAAAGAGTTGAATTTTTACATTTCCTGTTATAAACTTTACATAAACTTAATAGCATGAAGAAACATCTCATTACCGGACTCTTTGCAGCTCTTGCCTTGAGTGCAAGTGCACAGTCCTTCAACGAATGGCTCGACCCTGGGGTCAATGCCGTGAATCGTGCTCCGATGCACACTAATTATTTCGCCTACGAATCTGCCGATGCGGCTGCCCGTGGCGTAAAAGAAAAATCCTCTAACTTTATGACCCTGAACGGTGTATGGAAGTTCTTCGGAGTGAAAGATGCCGATGCACGCCCCACCGACTTCTGGAAACCGGGTTTCAACGATCAGAATTGGAGAACGATGTCCGTTCCCGGTGTATGGGAATTGAACGGCTTCGGCGACCCTATCTACGTGAACACCAGCTATGCCTGGCGCAACCAGTTCCAGAGCAACCCGCCGCAGGTGCCCGCAGAAAACAATCATGTAGGCTCTTATCGCCGTGAAATTGTGATTCCGGCCGATTGGAAAGGCAAAGACGTCATTGCCCACTTCGGTTCGGTAACTTCCAATATATATCTGTGGGTGAATGGCCGCTACGTAGGCTATAGCGAAGACAGCAAGCTGGAAGCGGAATTTGACCTGACTCCTTATCTGAAGCCGGGACAGAAGAACCTGATTGCTTTCCAGGTGTTCCGTTGGTGCGACGGCACTTATCTGGAAGACCAGGATTTCTTCCGTTATAGCGGTGTGGGTCGCGATTGCTACCTCTATGCCCGCAACAAGAAGCGCATCGAAGATATCCGCGTAACTCCCGACCTGGACGGAGCTTATAAGAACGGTTCCCTGCGCGTGGCTCTCAACCTGAAGGGGAGCGGCAACGTCAACTTGGAACTGCTGGATGCTGCCGGCAAACCGGTGGCAACGGAAACAGCTCATGGCAGTGGCACTGTTGTGATGAACGTAGAGAACCCGTATAAATGGACGGCGGAAACTCCTTACCTTTATACCTTGCGTGCCACGCTTCAAGGCAGCGACGAAGTAATCCCCGTCAAAGTAGGTTTCCGCAAGATTGAACTGAAGAACTCGCAACTGCTGGTAAACGGCCAGCCCGTTCTCTTCAAGGGTGCCGACCGCCACGAGATGGACCCCGACTACGGCTACGTCATTTCACGTGAACGTATGTTGCAGGACATCCAGATGATGAAGAAATTCAATATCAACGCCGTGCGTACTTGCCACTATCCCGACAATAACTTGTGGTACGACCTCTGCGACGAATACGGTATCTACGTGGTGGCAGAGGCTAACATCGAATCCCACGGAATGGGCTACGGTGAAAAGACGCTTGCCAAGCGCCCCGATTATGCCCGTGCACACATGGAACGCAACCAGCGCAACGTGCAGCGTGGCTTCAACCACCCCAGCATCATCTTCTGGTCGTTGGGCAATGAGGCGGGATATGGCCCGAACTTCGAGGCTGCCTACGATTGGATTAAAGCCGAAGACCCCAGCCGTGCCGTGCAATACGAGCAGGCTGGTCAGAAAGGAAAAACAGACATCTATTGCCCGATGTACTACGGATATACTCATTGCCAGCAGTATTGCGAAGATTCATCCAAAGACAAACCTCTGATTCAATGCGAATATGCCCATGCCATGGGTAACTCCGAAGGTGGTTTCAAGGAATACTGGGACTTGGTTCGCAAGTATCCCAAGTTCCAGGGTGGATTTATCTGGGACTTCGTTGACCAGTCCGTACGTTGGACGGGCAAGAACGGCAAGACAATATATGCCTACGGTGGCGACTTCAACCGCTACGACGGCAGCGACGGCAACTTCTGCGATAACGGTCTTATCAGCCCCGATCGCGTGCCCAATCCGCACATGTACGAAGTAGGCCGCATCTATCAGGACATCTGGACTACTCCTGCCGACCTGAAGAACGGTGAAATCAATGTATATAATGAATACTTCTTCCGTGACCTCTCTGCCTACTATATGGAATGGGAAGTGCTGAAAGGCGGAAAAGTGATGCGTACCGGCCGTGTAGAAAACCTGAATGTAGCTCCACAGCAGACAGCCAAGATTAAGCTCGATCTGGGTAAGACCTGCCAGTGCACGGAATGGCTGCTCAATGTATCCTATAAGCTGAAGAACCGCGAAGGTTTGCTGCCTGCCGGCTATGCCGTGGCTAAGGAGCAACTGACATTGAATTCTTATCAGGCTCCTTCTATGGATTTGAAGAACTGCGAGTTGAGCAATATCCGGGACATTGCCCCTGTGGTGAAGGAGAACGATTATAACTACCTCATCATTACCGGTGATGCTTTCCGTCTTGAATTCAACAAGCACAACGGCTACCTGACTCAGTATCAGGTAAACGGTCAGGAACTGATTCAGGAAGGTCAAGCCCTCACGCCTAACTTCTGGCGTGCTCCTACCGATAATGATTACGGTGCCGGTCTGCAACGCAAATATGCTGCCTGGAAGAATCCCGAAATGAAGATGACTTCTTTCACCCAGCGCACGGAGAACAACCAGGTAGTCGTAGAGGCTGCTTACGAAATGCCGGGCGTATCGTCCACTTTGAACCTGACGTATGTCATCAGCAACAGCGGCGCCGTTAAGGTAACTCAGAAACTGACTACCGACAAGAGCGCGAAGGTATCCCCCATGTTCCGTTTCGGTATGCAGATGCCTATGCCCCGCAGTTTCGAAACCATCGAATACTACGGCCGTGGCCCGGTTGAGAATTATAGCGACCGCAACCATGCCGCCGACCTGGGTATCTATCGCCAAAGCGTTACCGAGCAGTTCTACCCCTACATCCGTCCGCAAGAGAACGGTACGAAGACCGATATCCGTTGGTGGAAGATGTTGAATCCCGCAGGCAGTGGCGTAGAGGTTGTAGCCGCCGCTCCGTTCTCCGCATCCGCTTTGCATTATACCATCGAGTCCCTGGACGAAGGCTGGCACAAGCAGAACGGCCACTCTCCCGAAGTGGAAGAAGCCGACCTCACCAACCTCTGCATCGACAAGGTACAGACCGGTTTGGGTTGCGAAGACAGTTGGGGACGCATTACCCGCCCCGAGTACCAGGTGCCATACGCTGATTACGAGTTCACGTTCATACTCACTCCGGTGAAGTACAACGTGGTGCTGGAATAATCATGGAATAATAAAGAAGAACAGCCGCTTCCCGGAGAGGGGAGCGGCTGTTTTCTTATCCGGTAAGTTCTTATTCCTTTGTAATCTTCAATCTCAGCACTTCATTCCGGTCATCTAATATCTCTATCTTATATCCTTTCCATGTTTGTACCCTCACATTGTCCTTTTCCTCATTCGTGCTGATATAAAGAAACTCAACGATTCCTTCTTCCCCGTCTTCGTACAACTTGAATGAATCACTGGTTTCATATCCGTCGTACTCCATTCCGGGATTGGCTAAATTTGCCGTATATCCCCCATTATAAGAGACTGTAAGCGTGCCGATACGGATGCTTTCTCCCGGCTTCCTGTCAAAGGTGAGTGTATCGCCCTTCAAGGTGTCAGCCGATGAATCCTGTTCTACGGGTGTTCTCATATTGCCTTGTGCATTAAGATTTGCGATAACCGAAAGCAGCAGGAGAAACACGAATGCTTTGGGATTCGCTACAATACTTCTCATTTCTTATTGAATTGCTTTGCAGAAACACCCTTCCAAATGATCGTTCACAAACCCTGCCGCCTGCAAAAAAGCATAGCACATCGTTGAACCGAAGAACTTGAATCCCCGCTTCTTCATGTCTTTGCTCATGGCATCCGACTCGGGAGAGGTGGCGGGAATCTGGCTCAAGGTCTTGAATTTATTGATAATAGGTGGCCGGTTGGGGAAGAATGATAAGGTGTACTCATAGAAGCTGCCGAACTCTTTCTGGATTGCTATAAATAGTTTTGCATTATTGATTGCACTATTGATTTTCAACCGGTTCCTCACGATTCCGTCAAATTGCATCAATCGTTCGACGTCTTCCGACGTCATTTGCGCTACCTTCTCCACATCAAAGTGATGGAAGGCTTCCCGGTATCCTTCACGTTTTCGGAGGATCGTAATCCAGGCTAATCCTGCTTGGGCACTTTCGAGTACCAGGAACTCAAACAGCTTTTTGTCATCGGTAACGGGTCTGCCCCATTCCTCGTCGTGGTATTTTATGTACAGCTCGTCTGTTCCCGCCCAACCGCAACGTGTGTTTATTATATCCTTCGTATTCATAATTAATATTCGTTAGTGCACCGGGCACATTTGTAATTCCGCAAATATACGAAAATCTACTGTCTTCGTACCTGCCTTTACAATCTTAATGAAGATACAAAAATATACCAAACAGAATTTCTTAGTTTTCTCCTACACCCTACACCCGCATTGAATTATTATAACTCCCTCTAACTCTTACTATGAATTATTCAGGCTATATAGTTCTTCTTCAAATACATAAGAGTTTCAAAATGAGCCATACGTTGAAACTGTCAGTTTGCTATGATGAAACTGACAGTTTGCTATAATGAAACTGGGAGTTTGCTATAATGAAACTGACAGTTTCAACCGTTGGAACTGCGAGTTCCGTTTGTTGGAACTGTCAGTTCTACCTGTTGACACTGCGCGAATGGGCGTGACACCGCGGCGGATGAAACCGAAAATGAAACTCTGTTATGGGGTGATTGGCGGGTGGAAATGTGGTTTAGCCGTAATAATATTCGTCGCTGTATCTTTCGAACGTCGGCTCTTCCTTGATGGCATACTTGCGGAACACTTGTTGTATATACTTCTGTTCTTCGGGCAGCAGTGCGCGTTCCTGGCGGTAGATGCGGTAGTAGTTTGTTTTTCCGAAGTGGGCGATGAGCTCGCTGCGGATGGAGTCGCCGTCCTTGTAGGGCACATTATCCAGCAGATGCTTGAGTCCCCATGCCACGTGTTGCTTCCGGGTGCTTTGGAAGTAGGGGCATTGAAGGCTGTCGGCAGGGATGCAGTTGGGGTTGATGATGTGCAGGGTGGGATATTGCGAGGTGCAGTTTGTTGCAACCAGGTGATGCAGGCAATCCTTGTTTTGGGCACATTGTTCGTTGAAGCAGTGTGCATAACCGTAAGGCACTGCCTGGTAATCAAAGTCTTTTTCCATTCTTTTGTTGGTTCTGTTAATGTTAGGAATTTCGTACAAAAGTAGCCTATTCTTTTGGAAGGGACAAGCAATTGGCGGATGATTGTAATTGTTGATACCATTCCCATATCGTTATTTTCTGTTTTACCCTTACCCTGGCTCCCGGATGGACAATAAATTCTCCCGGCCCCTGCACGGTGACTGCCCCTTGATGCCAGTCGTAAGTATAGCCTAACCGCGTCCACGGATAGGGCGTTGCCGAATGGTAAGAAAGTGCTTCGTTTTCTGCGAACCATTTCCGGTAATGCTCCGGAACATCGGCCGGGAAATCGAGTGATGCCTCGCTGTCGTCTATCTCCGGATCGGGTGTGGGACGGAAAAGGCAATCACGTTCGGCATAGAAAAAGATTATCCGGTCATAATTGCAGTCGGGCGGAAGGCCGAGCAATTGCACCATCCGCATGCGGCACTCCAACGAATCGGCACAAAGGGGAAGGCAGCGCAGATGCTCTTCCAAATCGTAGGGCAGTGTGACCCACGGCAAGGAATTGCCAAGCAAAAAGGTGCTGTCCTCACGCCACTTCGCTGCTTCTTCGGCGTCGGTCATCGATGCCACCAGCACCATGTCGTGCCCGTTTTCGTTTATCCATTCCATCAGTGGATTGTCACCGGGATTGGTGATGGCAGGCAGCGTGTGGCTTATCTCGATGGCTTCTGCCACGCTGGCATCTTCCACTGCCGCCCGATAGTCCTTCCATAGCTGTAAAGAATCCGGCAGGATTGTCTGTCCCTGTAGGCGAAGGCTTCCGAAATGGATGAATAAGACTGCCGTCAGGCAGATCCAAGTTCTTTGGTTCATGTTTTGTTTCCTATTTGTGAATTAATGATACAAAGGTAGTCCTTTCTGATTAAAGCAACAAAGGGAAGGGTAGAATTCAATTCTATCTGTTTATAGACTAAAAGTACGTATAATTCTCCCTCGCATAAGCTT
>JAUUPT010000067.1 GCA_030843315.1 Bacteroidaceae bacterium
TACCCCCTGCTACTTCTTCAGACAACCACGCTGAACTTTCTGTAATTTTCAGAGCATGAGGCAAATCACTCTCTTTGATATGTACACGCACACCGGAAGATACCACGGGCTGTATCTGATTTACATTATGAATATAGGTTTCAATACCTTCATTCTCAAGTACATTCTTCAATATTTGCGCTTTAGCATACGTCAGAATAGCTAATGTTACTAATTTATCTTCCATATATCACTGATTTTAAGGTTCTAACAAATAATAAATCCCAATTGTTTGTTAGCAATTGGGATTCTATTTACTTTTTCTTAAGCCTGAGCGGGTTCCACTGCTTTGGCTGCCATTTCATCTAAAATTCTTAATGCCCGATCTAAAACTGTTGTGTCGTCAATCATAACTAAACCTCCGTCTGGACCTGGCTCTAAGTGAATCCCAACACTTTTTCCTTCTTTAAAATTATGTCCACCAAAGAAATTTCTTACAGTGTCCACATTCAGTCCAAGTTCGTCAGCTATTCTATGCATACTACCACTAGGCAATGAGTCTTTTATCTTACGAAGTTCATTAAATGTTATTGTCCTCATATTCATAAATTTAATGGTTAATACTCTGTGTAATTATTATCACGCTATAAACTTAAGGAAAAAAAAAGATAAAACAAACTATTTCTTTATCTTTTTTCAAAAAGTATATTACCTATAAGAAAAATATACAAATGAATCAAACTTAACAAGATTACGTGAGTTCGAGATAAGATGGCTGCTGCTGTTTTCAACGGTATGTACTTGTGTGCCACTGCATCATATTTGCAGCGCTGCTGCAACACACCTGCAGTGCCACTGCAATAACAGTAATATTGCAGCATTACTGCAATGATGCTGTAAAAACGTTGCAGTACCGCTGCAATGCTTTTATAGTATGAGTAACGGGTAAAAAAAACAGCTCATATAAAGCACAATTAATGTGCTTTATATGAGCTGTCTAAATAGTAATAATTAAATCAGATGACCTCAATAGTAGAAGCGGACACCCACCCCACTTTACCATCCTCCAAGCGAATTTCTTTCCATTCACGCATAGAGTTATCTTTAATCTCAACTTTACGCCCTTCATGCAAAATAAATAAGCTGGTACCGCTTTCACTCGGAGTACTACGTACTGTGACACTGGGAGATAGCACGATGGCCTCATTACGATCCATTAATTGTTTCTTCTGCTGGGCAGCAAAGACATTGCTCAATATCACAAAAATCAGAAACACTACCCCTGCAATGAAACCGGCTTTCTTCCCAGCAATCTGTTTTGAAAAGAAGAAGAGGTAGAGGGAAACAAGCAGAAGTATAAAAAATACGACTCCCAACTTTGCCCATGCATCTATACTGAGACTATTTATGAGCGATTTAGTCCATGACACAAAGAAAATCTCAGGAACAGGAACTACCTTATCAATTGTTTTAGAACGTGCAACTTCCAGATTAGCACGAATATCAGCATTACCCGGCTGCAATAATAATGCACGTTCATAGTTTAAAATCGCCTTTGCTATATCATCTGCTTTATAATAACTATTGCCAAGGTTATAGTACACTTCCGCTGCTTCACCTTGCTTTAATAGGTTCTCATAAATTTGAATGGCAGAAGCATAATCATTCCGCATATAGGCGCTATCACCTTCAGCTTTCGTCACATTACGTTCTTGCTTGGCAGCAGAAAATTCTGCAGGCGAACCGACGGATGTAGAGTCATTGACTGCTTGCAACGTATCAGCAGCAGAATTCTGACCATAAGCAGTTACTGCCATCACCAGACTAAGGGTAAAAAATAGTATTTTCTTCATCATTGTGCCCTCCTAATTAATGTTTTATCGAGTTTTCCATCTTACTAATGACCTCCAATGCAACTGAATAGACCTTATCCATAGCTTGGTTATCATCACCCGGAGCAAAACGGGCAAACTCACAATTATTCAATGCATCAAGGAATTCCTTTATCAGTGCATCCCCAACACCATAATTACGAAGTTCCTCTTCAATATTATCTTTGGACAGACGGGAAACCGGAATATTAAGTTTATCACTTATATATCCCCAAAGCGCTTTCAATACCTCATCATAGAATGTATCCTTCTTATTATCTGCCAACAGTTTACCTGCAAGTTTCATACGCTTCACAGCAACCTTATTCGCCTTTTTCGTACGCATTTTCGCAACATTCGCATTGGCAGCTATCTGTTTACGATATATAATAAAGAATACAATGAATGCAATACCGGGTACTAAATAAAGCAACCAATATGTCAATGACCCAAAGAAGAAATCACCTTTCTGAGAAAGCGTTACATCATTTTGTTTGATATAGCGGATATCTTCATTCAATACTTTCAGATCTTCCTTATTTGTGAAGTTTGCAATCGTCTGGGCAGCATTACCTGCACCCTTTTCTACATGCAATTCATACTCTTCCGTGGTCAGCGTCTTGTAAGATTGGGATTGGATATCAAAATAGCTGAACTTCACGGCAGGAATCTTATAGGTTCCCGCATTCCGTGGAATAGCCAAGTATTCAATGACTTTACTGCCCGACAGTCCTGCATTCGTCAAACGGAACTTATTATCCACTTTTGGATCATAAACTTCAAAGTCTTCCGGGAATTTGATTTCAGGATTAGAAAGCAATTTCAAGTTACCGGTACCGGAGATAACGAGCTTCAATGTTACAGCATCGTTCGTCTTTACATTCGTGCCGTTAATAGAAGAAGTAATGTTGAACTCTCCCACTCCGCCGGAAAAATCAGCAGGCTTACCAGCAGGCAGTGGCTTCACATCAATAGTCAGTTGAGGAGTCAGTATCGTCTTTTTAACTTCCACATAGTTACTACCACCATTGAAGAATGCTTCAAACGGGTCGGATACCTGGGTAGCCTTAGCTATAGAAGCATCGAAACGTGCCGCATCAATCGTCAGCTTACCGGATTGTTGTGGAAATAATACGAACTGACGATAGATAGTCGTTTGATAGTTTCTACCTTTATAATGTTCCAATCCCCATCTTCTATCATTGGGAAGTTCTACCTCCTGCGAATGAAATCCTTTGAAATCGGGTAATTTCACATTATCAAACGAACGCAAATCTACCAAAGTATAGATCTTGTATGTCAGCAGAAAAGCCTCTTGCTCATACACAGTTGTCTTACTAGCAGTAGCAGTGATAAACAAATCAGTATTCGATATCGAGGTTCCGGAAGAAGCTTGGCTGGTTGTTCCTCCACGTTGCTTGCCGCCATTTCCTGAAGAAGCCCCATTGGCCGCCTGATCAGCTGGTAGTACCTTGACCTGCACAGAATTAGAGACCATCTGATTGCCATCGGCTGTTATAGTAGCCCCCGGAATGGTAAAACTGCCTTCCGCAGTGGCCATCAAAATGTAGGTAAATGTGATACTGCTGGTCGAAGTTGTCTGCCCATTAACGATCTGCACGCTACTTTGTTGCGAGCGACTGGGTCCCATCAACACATCAAATCCTTTGATAGAAGGAGCACGAAAGTCTCTCACCTTCTGCGTTGTCACTGTATATGACAGTCTGAATTGATCACCTACCGCCACGGCGTCAGGGGCAGACGCAGTAAACGAAACCTTATCATCGGCAAAGGCATTCATGCTGACTGCTATCAGCGCTATCCATAAGAAAATTATTTTTCTCATATATTATTTCCTAATTATGTTTGTTACCAATCCTTTTCCAGACGACCACCTTGAAGAATTTGCTGCTTCTTCACTTTGTCCTGTACATCCTTTTCATCCTGCATCACCGAGTTCAGAAGCTGCTCTGCGTTTTCTTTAGACATCTCATTATCTTTCTTTTCGGGTTGAGGAGGCTGTTGTTGGTCTTTATTCTGTTGCTGATCCTTGTTCTGATTCTGATCTTGCTGGTCTTGGTTTTGTTGTTGGTCTTGCTTGTTCTGGTCTTGATTTTGATCCTGGTTCTGCTGTTGGTCTTTCAGCATCTTCTGTGCCAATGCAAGGTTATAGCGTGTTTCATCATCTTTCGGATTATTGCGCAACGACTCCTTATAGGCTTCCACAGCCTTTGCATAGTCTTTCTGCGAATGAAAGATGACTCCCATATTGTGGTATATCTGTGCCAGATTTGATTTGTCTTTTTCTATCTTCGTTGTTCCCACATACTGTTCCATAGCCTCTTTTGCTTTATTCTGTTGCAACAACGTATTTCCCAAGTTGAACATGGAGATTGTAGACTTCGGATTTGCCTCCAAAGCCTTTCGGTAGTTTACTTCTGCATCTACATATACACTATCCTTGAAAAAGCGGTTTCCCTTACGGATAAAATCGCGCTCTGCTTTTTGAGCAGAAACTGAAACTGCTACGAGTAACAGCAGAAACATTCCAATATACTTTTTCTGTAACATACGCATCATTTCTTATTAGAAAACAAATGAATGTTGCGGAACAGAGGGTTCTTACGTTCCAATATCAGCATTTCCGCCAACAGCAACAGCAGAATAATCCATGCTATTGCTTGGAACTGCTCGTTGAATTCCGTATAAACCTGTGTCTCCACATCCGCTTTTGCCATCTTATTGATTTCCTGGCTAATTGCCTTTTGTGCATTGTTAGTATTATCCACACGCACATAGATGCCATTTCCTGCTTTGGCAATCTCCTGGCACATCTGCTCGTTAAGACGAGTAACAATGACATTGCCCTCGCGGTCGCGACGATAATCATTCGTACCTTCTATCGGAATAGGTGCTCCATCAGGCATACCAACCCCTAACACATTGACTTGAATACCTTTCTTCGCAGCAGCTTCGGCAGCTTCTACAGCACCACCTTCGTGGTTTTCACCGTCAGTAATAACAATAACAGCACGTCCTACTCCTTCTTGCGGCGTAAAACTACGAGCTGCCAGGTTAATAGCAGCACCAATGGCCGTACCTTGTTTTGAAATCAAAGAAGGGTCAATAGATTCCAAGAACATTTTGGCAGAAATATAATCGTTCGTAATCGGCAGCTGTGTAAATGCATCACCCGCAAAGACAATCATACCGACTTTATCGTTCTGCATTTTGTCCACCAATTGCGCCACCAACCGTTTCGCTTTTGCCAGACGACTGGGCTGTACATCTTGTGCCAGCATGGAATTAGAAATATCCAGCGCTATCATCACTTCCACCCCCTGACGCTTTACCGTCTCCAGTTTAGAGCCGAACTGCGGACGCGCCAGCAATACGGCAAACAATCCGATAGCAGCAAGTACCAGCCAAAACTTTACATCCGGGCGATACTTGGAAACATCCGGCATCAACTGTGCCATCAATACCGGGTCACCAAATTTACGGATGGCTTTCCGTCTCCGATAATTGGAGTACAAGTAGAAGGCTGCCAAGAGAGGCAACAACAACAACAAGTACAGATATGCAGGTTCTTCAAATCGAAACATCTTTTTATTTACTATTTTACGATTTACAATTTACAATTTGGCTACGCTATACTTCAGGATATACTAAAAGCGATTCCTTTTACGGAATTTTCTTCAATATAGAATTGCGCAGCAGAACTTCCAGTAACACACACAGGAAAGCCGCCAATGCAAACCAACGAAATTCTTCCTGGCGTTTACTGTATTCCTTCACATTCAATTTCGTTTTCTCCAGTTTGTCGATTTCTTCGTAAACCTCTTTCAGCTTGGAATTGCTGGTAGCACGGAAATAGTTACCATCCGTCGTTCCGGCAATCTGCGTCAAAGTCTTTTCATCAATCTCAACCGGCATATTGACGTATTGCACTGTTCCGCCTACCGGATAAGGATAGGGTGCCATACCATTGGTTCCTACGCCGATGGTATATACACGAATACCGAAACTCTTGGCAATTTCAGCAGCCGTCAATGGAGAAATATCACCTTTGTTATTGACACCGTCCGTCAACAAAATAATAACTTTAGACTTTGCCTTGCTATCCTTCAAACGAGTCACTGCATTGGCAATACCCATACCTATCGCCGTTCCGTCTTCCACCAGTCCGCACTTCATATCTTTCAGCAAGTTCAGCAGCACAGCATGGTCTACCGTAAGCGGACATTGCGTAAAACTCTCTCCGGCAAACAAGGTTATACCTATATTGTCATTGGGACGTCCGTTAATAAACTCGGCAGCTACATCCTTGGCAGCTTCCAGACGGTTGGGCTTCAAATCCTCGGCAAGCATACTTGTAGAAACGTCCATTGCGAGCATAATGTCGATACCTTCAATCTCACTGTTCTGCCAGCTATTCGTAGTTTGCGGACGCGCCAAAACGAGGATAAGCAATATCAGAGCAATTATCCGCAGCACAAACGGCGCATGCAGCAAGTAGTTCTTATAGCTTTTCGGAGTATGGGCATACACACGAGCGTCCGAAATTTGAAGCGTAGCTTCACTATTCTTCCGCTTCATAATATACCATACTATATAAGGTATAAGTAACAGCAACAAAAATAAATATTCAATATTGGCAAAAACCATGATACTTACGATTTTACAATTTACGATTTACGATTAGAGTTACTTTTCACCATGCTATCAAGCAAAATAATTGTATAACTCCAAACCGACATATATCAACGAACCGATAAGAGCAGCGGCCAGCAACACAATACCTGCACCAAGCAATATCTTTGTACGCAAAGAACGCTTCTCAATGATAGTGATTTCAGTCGGTTGCGGCTTGGCATTCTCATCTTCTTTCTCTTTTGTTTCATTGATGAATTCAACAGCATTAATCAAATTGGCGTCATTTTCGTTCATCATCGGGTTATGTTTAGCAAACTTCACCAAATCAGCCGTCTGGAACAACTCGCGCAAATCTGATATAGCTTCCTTATCTTTCATTTCCAACAACTTATCAATGATTTCGGAAGAAGTCATTTCTAAAGCATTGAAACCGAAACGGTCTTTTATATAAGTACGAATAGCATCCGTCAATTCCGTGTAATACTCCTTCGACTGCCCCTTCTGCCAAACTTTTTCATTTTTAATACGCTCGATCTCCTGCATTGCAAGTTGATGTGGCGGCAACTTCGGTTCTACTTTCACCTTGCGGATAATAGGCTTGTTGTCGCGAATGCGCTTCACAAGATATATTAGCAACAAGAGGAAAGGCACAAACAACAATATGCATGCAATAGCCACATACCAATCCTCCCATGCAAAAGGTGCCTGCATCACAGTCTTCGGACCAAAAAACTGGTCAGGATGCAAAGTATCTACCGGCATGGAATACACCTTCAAAGCCAATGCTTTGGAACGATAGGGTTTATTGTCTACAAGTACCTCCATCGGCGGCAGGTAATAAAGCGCCGAATCAAAAGAAGTAATAGTATACTCCTGCGTTATCAGCGATCGTCTGCCGTCATTCAGCATTTGTGTATCCGGCTTGGCCACATCGATAATCTCCACTCCACGCACCAGCGTATCGGTATAGGCGGGAAAGATTGCACGCTTATCAGCATCCAACGCTACCTGAAGTTTTATCTTCGCTTGCTCTCCAATCAAGATTTGCAAGGAGTCGATAGTTGCATCTACCGTTACCGACTGGGCTACTGCCCTACCCGTCAACGTTACTAACAGCGCTATCAGAAATAAATATCTTTTCATTTTCCGATTAATTTCGTTTCGCAAACAAATTCATCAATGCCTTGACATAGTCCTGGTCGGTACGTACCGACACATTGTCCACATTACTCTTGGTAAACGTTTCGTTCAGTTCCACCTGCTTGTTTGTCCACCAGTCATGGTGAGCACGACGCACAGCACGTGAAGAAGTATCAATCCATTGTTCATGCCCCGTTTCCGCATCTTTTATCTTCATCAAACCTACGGCAGGCAAATCTTCCACACGGCGGTCATAAACCTGAATTGCCACCACATCATGCTTACGATTGGCAATAGTCATGGCATTCTTGAAACTTTCCTGGTCGATAAAGTCCGATAAAACAAAAGCAGTGCAACGACGTTTCATCACGTTCGTCAGATACTCTAATCCGAGTCGGATATTCGTCTTGCGGCTTTCCGCATGGAAGTCTATCAACTCACGGATAATATAAAGTATATGCTTACGTCCTTTCTTAGGCGGGATAAACTTTTCAATCCGGTCTGAAAAGAAGATAACACCAATCTTATCGTTGTTCTGAATGGCAGAAAAAGCCAACGTTGCAGCTATTTCCGTCACCATATCCTTCTTCATCTGCTTTATCGTACCGAATTCCAAACTACCGGAAACATCGACCAGTAACATCACGGTCAGTTCGCGCTCTTCTTCATACACCTTTATGTAAGGCTTATTGAAGCGTGCAGTCACGTTCCAGTCAATGTCACGTATATCATCGCCAAACTGATACTCGCGCACTTCGGAGAATGCCATACCTCTACCTTTGAAGGCCGAGTGATACTGCCCTGCAAAGATATTATTGGATAATCCGCGCGTCTTTATTTCAATCTGACGAACTTTCTTTAATAAATCAGTTGTTTCCATTGATATCTATGAATAGTCCTTAATTAAGGTACTTCTACCTTATTCAGTATCTTGCTAATGATTTCATCCGAAGTCATGTTGCTGGCTTCAGCTTCATAAGTCAAGCCGATGCGGTGGCGCAGCACATCATGTGCCACAGCACGTACATCTTCGGGAATAACGTAACCACGACGTTTGATGAAAGCGTAACTGCGGGCGGCCAGTGCCAAATTGATGGAAGCACGGGGTGAACCACCGAAGCCTATCATATCTTTCAACTCCTTCAAATCATATTTATCCGGATAACGCGTAGCAAATACGATATCAACAATGTATTTTTCAATCTTTTCATCCAGATAAACTTGGCGAACCACCTTACGAGCTTCAAGAATCTCGTCCGCCTTCAAAATGGGTTTCACATCAAACTTATCACCATTGATATTCTGACGAATAATCAGCTTCTCTTCTTCCAGTTTCGGATAATCAATAACCACTTTCAACATGAAACGGTCAACCTGCGCTTCAGGCAACGGATAAGTACCTTCCTGTTCGATGGGGTTCTGTGTGGCAAGTACCAGGAACGGTTCCGGCAATTTGAAAGTTTCTTTGCCGATAGTAACTTGGCGTTCCTGCATGGCTTCCAGCAAAGCACTCTGTACTTTGGCCGGAGCACGGTTGATTTCATCTGCCAAAACAAAGTTAGCAAAAACCGGACCTCTCTTAACTTGGAATGTTTCATCTTTCTGGCTGTAAACCATTGTACCGATAACGTCGGCAGGCAGCAAGTCGGGCGTAAACTGGATGCGGCTATACTGTGCATCGATCAATGAAGCCAGTGTCTTGATAGCTAAGGTTTTCGCCAAACCGGGTACACCTTCCAGCAACACGTGTCCGTCGGACAACAAACCAATTAACAACGACTCTACCAGGTGTTTTTGTCCTACAATGACCTGGTCCATACCTGTGGTAAGATTGGTAACGAAAGCACTTTGTCTTTCAATCCGCTCGTTCAGTTCGCGGATGTCAATTGTTTCAGCCATAAATCAATCTATTTTTTAATGTTTAATTTCCTCATTTATCCGGCTTTATACCGGTAATTATTTTTTTCGCTCCCAAAAGTACGGGAATAAATTAACCATACCAACTAATTTTTATTAAAAAACAATGTGAAACCTTTAGATTAAACTACTTTCATAGAGTTTAGTATTTAGCAAAAAAAGAAGCAGTAATTTTTTACTGCTTCTTTACTAATTTTGGTATCTTGATAGTAGTACCATAAGGTACATTATCCGGGTTTTTAATTATATCGGCATTATGCTTCACAAGATAGGGCCACATCTTTTTCGTTCCATAAAAGCGAAGCGCTACCCTGGTCAAGGTTTCTCCTTCCTTGATAGTATAAGTCATTTCTGTTCCAACAATCGTATAATCCACAGAATCAGGAACAAATGGTACAAGATTTACCTCTTTCTGCTTCTCCTTAGGTGCCGGTTGCAGCACATCCTCTTTCGGTGTTTCTTTAGGTTTCGAAGCTATAACAGGAATTTCAGCCACTGTATCTGCCTTAACCGGCTGTATTGTATCTTTAGCAGCAATACTATCTCCCATCAAAATATTTTGATCTGTTTCAATGGGCTGATTTATTTGTGAATCAGTCACCACAGGTGGTTCGGGCGTGAGTTTATCAAACCAATCGGGATAATATATAAAGATAATAGCACCACCACACAACAGTATGACGAATATAATGATACCGACGAAATACTTCATTGCAGAAGAATCGGGCACTGCTTTGGGTTCAGATACTAAAAGTTCAGATTCCAGCACAGCCCTGTCTCTAAGGGAGGCTATAAATTTCTCCCTTTTCTCTGCCTCAGTTACTGCTTTAGGACCTGCAGGATCTTCATTGATTTCTTCTTTCGGTTCTTCAATATCACTCTCTGCTTCCTCAACAGCGTTTTGAGGTTCTCCATCTATTGCCTTTGTATCTTCAACGGCCGTAGTCTTTCCACCAACAATATATACTTTTTTAGGCACAACAACTGTCTTTTCTTCAGGTACAATAGCAACTTCTTCTTTAAGCACAGCAAACATTTCTTCTTCAGGTTCAGCAACCGCTGCAGCTTCAGGCATAACAACGACTTCTTCGCAAACACCCCCCTTAGCTATTTGCTCTTTTTCTTCCGATTCCGACACTTTCGAATCATTATCATTGTCCTCCTCTTCTTCATTCTCTTGAGAAACACCTTCAAGTTCTATATCATTCCCCAAAACAACAGTCTCAAAATGGGAGAATGGTTTATTGATTGTATCTTTTAAGGTTGGTTCCGGCGTAAATGAAATCTTTGTGTGCCCTTGTATCTCAATTCTCTCCCCTGTGTTTACATTGACACTTTCACGGCTTTCCACATCAATCAGTTTAAAAGAACCCAGCCCTTTTATCTTTACATATTTATCCTTCTCCAACGATTCTTCAATCAGTTGGAAAAATTCCTTTGCAAAGCTCTCTGCATTCTTTTTGCTCATATCATGCCTTTCAGCAAGTATGTCAATCAAGTCTTGTACGGTTATCTTTTCATTCATGATTGTAGGAGGTGTATTTAACAAGAAACTACCTAAACTTATCTTTCAACAGCGTGCTAGGCTTATAAGTCAGTACCAGTTTAGGGGGCACCAGCATACGTTGCTTTGTAGTCGGACTTACAGAAATACGTTCCGCCTTCTTCTTTACTTCAAATGTTCCAAAGCCCTGTATAGATATAATATTCCCTTCTTCCAATTGCTTTGTCATATCTGACAGCAAAGAAGCAATCAGTTCGGAGGTGTCCTTTAAAGTATACCCCAACCTCCGTGACAACTCAGAAGTAAACTCTTTATTATTCAATATACAAAGTTTTAAAATAGTACTACGGTGCTATATTAGCAAATCTTCTCCACATAGGCAAGAAGTTGCGGAAAAATATTTAAATAATTCGTCCAAAAAGGTCGAAATCATCGGAATTTACTATCTCCACTTGGTAAAAGTTACCTATACATAGTGTTTCATTCCCATGCTCAATCAGCACTTCCGGATCTACTTCGGGAGAATCGAACTCCGTACGTCCCACGTAATAATCTCCCTCCAGGCGATCTATGATTACTTTCATCTGCTGACCCACTTTGGCCGCACTCAGTTCTGCGGAAATGCCCTGCTGGATAGTCATCAACTCATCCAAACGTGCTTGCTTCACTTCTTGCGGAATGATATCTTCGTATTGCTCAGCCGCATATGTACCTTCTTCCTCCGAATAGGCAAAAGCCCCCATTCTATCGAAACGAGCTCTACGGACAAACTCTTTCAATTCTTCAAAGTCTGCCTCTGTCTCCCCGGGGTGCCCTACCATAAGCGTAGTACGAAGATGAATGCCGGGCACCTCCTTGCGGAACTGTTCTATCAACTGATAAGTCTCAGCCTTAGTCACATAGCGGCGCATTTGTTGCAGCATATTATCGCTGATATGTTGCAAAGCAATATCCATATACTTGCAAACATTAGGGCGCTCACGCATTACGCGAAACAAGTCCATCGGAAAATGCGCCGGATAGGCGTAATGGAGCCGTATCCACTCCACGCCGGGAATATCAGAAATCCGTTCAATAAGTTCAGGCAGCATTTGTTTCTTGTACAAGTCCACTCCGTAATAAGTCAGTTCTTGTGCTATGACCTGAAACTCCTTAACGCCACGGGCTACCAAATACTTCACTTCATCCAAGATCTCTTCCATCGGACGCGACACATGCCGTCCCGTTATAATAGGGATAGCACAATAAGAACATTTACGATCACAGCCTTCCGATATCTTCAGATAAGCATAATGTTTGGGAGTAGTGAGTGTACGTTCGATATGAAGTTCATCATGATAAGCCTTGCCCAAGTCCTGCAACAGCTCTTTCCAATTGAACTTGCCATAAAACTTATCCACTTGCGGTATTTCAATAGCCAATTCTTTCAAATATCGTTCCGAAAGGCAGCCCATAACATACAGTTTCTCCAGTTCTCCTTCTTCCTTGGCCTGCGCAAACTCCAGAATCATATTGATAGACTCTTCCTTGGCATCACCGATAAAGCCGCAAGTATTGATAACTGCAATCTGTCCTTTCGGACGTTCGGTATCGTGCGTCACCTGAAAACCAACTTCCTCCAGTTGGCGCATCAAGTGCTCCGAATCCACTAAATTCTTAGAGCAACCTAAAGTAATGATATCAATAGTTTTCCGTCTCATGCATTCTCTCCAAACAGTGAATCAACAAATTCTTTCTTACGGAATACCTGTAAGTCTTCCATGCCCTCGCCCAAGCCGATATATTTCACAGGAATCTTGAATTGATCGGAAATGCCGATGACTACGCCACCTTTTGCCGTTCCGTCCAACTTGGTGACAGCCATTGCCGTAACCTCTGTTGCCAACGTAAACTGTTTGGCCTGCTCAAATGCATTCTGTCCGGTAGAGCCATCTAAAACGAGCAGCACTTCACTCGGTGCATCAGCCACTACCTTCTTCATTACATTCTTTATCTTGGTCAGTTCATTCATCAAGCCCACTTTATTGTGCAGGCGTCCAGCCGTATCTATAATTACCACATCGGCATTATTGGCAACCGCCGAGCTCAGAGCATCAAAAGCCACAGAAGCAGGATCAGCTCCCATTTTCTGCTTCACTACGGGCACTCCTACCCGTTCACCCCAAATCACCAACTGCTCTACAGCAGCCGCACGGAATGTATCGGCAGCCCCTAAATATACAGACTTGCCTGCCTTCTTGAATTGATAAGCCAGCTTACCAATCGTAGTAGTCTTCCCTACACCATTCACGCCAACCACCATAATAACGTAAGGTTTCTTTGTAATAGGTGCTTCAAAATCATCTACATCATCCGAATTATTCTCTGTAAGCAAAGCAGCGATTTCATCGCGCAAAATCTTATTCAGCTCCTGCGCATTCATATATTTCTCATTTGCAGCACGCTTTTCGATACGTTCAATAATTTTCAACGTCGTCTCTACGCCTACATCCGAAGTAATCAACACCTCTTCCAGATTATCCAAAACTTCATCGTCCACCTTCGACTTTCCTGCTACTGCACGGGCTATCTTGCTGAACACACTTTCTTTCGTTTTAGATAATCCCTTATCTAATGTTTCCTTCTTTTCCTTAGAGAAAAAACTAAATAATCCCATAATTTACTTATTTGTACAATACATTATGCCACAAAGATATAACAAAACTGACAAATAATAAAAAATGAAGTAACTTAAAAACAAGATAAAACCAATTTCGGCTCATCTATCAATTATTGTGGTAACACCTAAACCTTTTTCTAAGGGTAATCATAGCAACTAATATTAGTATGCAAGTTTATTAATCTTCGGCAAAAAAGAACATAAGCATCGAAGAAAAAAAAGAAATCCCCTTACCGGATATTACCGATAAGGGGATCTTTATAAATCATCAGTGCCTTACGGCAACTGCATTCATCTTATTTCTTGAAAAAGTCTTGTACTTTCTCGTTAGGAACCATTTGTTCATCAAACATGTAAGCACCCGTTTTCGGAGACTTAACCATCTTGATAACCTTCGTATAAGCACGACCTTCCTTAGAACCTTCGTGCAAACTTGCTACTGTTTTCTTTGCCATGGGTTATACTCTTATTATTTAATTTCCTTATGTACTGTTACTCTCTTCAGGATCGGGTTGTATTTCTTCAACTCCAGTCTTTCGGTAGTGTTCTTTCTGTTCTTCGTCGTAATATAACGAGAAGTTCCCGGCATACCGCTATCCTTGTGTTCTGTGCATTCCAGAATCACCTGTACTCTGTTACCTTTTGCTTTCTTTGCCATAATCAGTATTCTCCTCTACTTTTAGCCAATAACTTTAATGCTTTTCCAATCACAATAACCTTTAGCTACTGCATCCTTCAAAGCAGCGTCCAGTCCTTTCTTATTAATAATGCGCAAACCATTAGCGCAAATGCTAAGGCTGATCCAGCAATCTTGCTCTACATAGTAGAACTTTTTGTTAAACAAGTTCAAATCAAATGTTCTCTTTGTTCTATGATTTGAGTGTGAAACATTGTTGCCAATCATGGCCTTCTTTCCGGTAATTTGACAAATCTTTGACATTTCTATCTTTATTTTATAGTTTTCTTCTATACTTATTTCAAACAGAGCGCAAAGTAAGCACTTTTATCGTTACCAAACAAGTTTTTCATAAAATAATTCATTGTCTGATAGCATTTTTTCCTCATTTCAGCTTGTCGTAAAGCATTGAAAGAGCGTTTTGAATTGCTTTCTTCACATTCCCGTCCCTTCCGCAGTCACCCTCCTGTTTCATGGTGACGATTTCATTTTTATAGGCAGCAGCTATCCAAACGGTCCCTACCGGCTTCTCGGAAGTGCCTCCTCCGGGGCCTGCAATGCCGGAAGTAGCGAGTGCGCAGTCCGTTTTCAGCGTTTCCATCGCACCTTTCACCATTTCGGTTACTGTCTCACAGCTTACGGCTCCGTGCTTTTCCAGTGTCTCGGCAGAAACATGAAGCAAAGACATCTTCACTTCATTGGAGTAGGCCACGATACTGCCATTGAAATATTCCGAACTGCCCGGCACGGAAGTTATCAAAGCCGCAATCCCCCCACCCGTACAACTTTCTGCGGTGGAAAGGGACAATTTCTTCGCTTTCAGCAATTCGCCAATCTCCTCTTCCAGTTTCATACCTTATTATATATATTATAATCTATACTTTACAAAGTAACGCGCGAATAAGCCGGTGCATCTATCGAACAGAAGTCTTTATCCAAATATTTGAAATATCCTGTAATAGCAATCATGGCAGCATTATCCGTGGTGTAACTGAATTTCGGAATGAAAATATTCCAGCCGTACTTCTCGGCATGCTCGCGGAAAGAATTACGCAGTCCGTTATTGGCAGAAACACCACCGGCCACTGCCACTTCCTTTATCTTATACTCTTTAGCAGCTTTGCGAAGCTTATCCATCAGAATATCCACGATAGTGGCTTCCAACGAAGCAGCCAAGTCCACTTTATGATGCTCGATGAAATCGGGGTCTTCTTTCATCCAGTCGCGCAAGGAATAAAGGAATGATGTTTTCAGTCCGCTGAAACTATAATCCAATCCGGGGATATGCGGTTTGCTGAACGTAAATGCCTTCGGATTACCTTGACGAGCCAACTTATCTATAATCGGGCCACCGGGATATCCCAGTCCCATTACTTTGGAACACTTGTCGATTGCTTCACCTGCAGCATCATCAATAGTCTGCCCCAGAATCTGCATATCATTATACGCTTTCACCAGAATAATCTGGGAGTTTCCACCGGAAACCAGCAAGCAAAGGAACGGGAAACTTGGTTGTATATTTTCTTCTCCTTCTGCTTTAATGAAATGCGCTAAAACATGTCCAGTCAAATGATTAACATCTACCATAGGGATGCCCAACGAACGTGCGAACCCCTTAGCAAAAGATACACCTACCAGCAAAGATCCCATCAAGCCCGGACCACGCGTAAAGGCCACAGCACTCAGTTCTTCTTTGGTCACTCCGGCACGTTTCAATGCTTCATGCACTACCGGAACTATGTTTTGCTGATGCGCACGGGAAGCCAGCTCAGGCACTACACCACCATACGCCTCGTGCACAGCCTGACTGGCCACTACATTCGAAAGCAGATAACCGTCTTTAATGACTGCAGCAGAAGTGTCATCGCAAGAGGATTCTATTCCCAAAATTATTGTACTCATAATGTTTATTTACGTTTAAACGCTGCAAAAGTAGTGATAAAAGTACGATTCATAACGTATTATTTCATATTTTTGTTGGCCAATTATAAAAATTAACCGCCTATCAGAAAGCTGAAAAAGACAGTACGCTGGGTACTCGGTATCGTACTGGGACTGTATATCGGTACCATCCTGTTACTGAACATCCCTTATGTTCAGGGGAAAATGTCTGTACTTGTTGCCAATGAACTGGCTTCCGTATTGGGCAGCGAGCTCACTATCGGGCGGATAGACATGGGATTGCTGAACCGTATCATCATTGATGACCTGCTACTGCACGACCAGTCGGGGAAAGAAATGTTGAAAGTAACCCGCCTTTCTGCCAAGTTTGATCTCCTCCCCCTATTCAGCGGTAAAATATCCATCAGCAACGTGCAATTATTCGGTTTCAACATCAACCTGGAGAAACAAACTCCTGAAGACAAACCGAATTTTCAGTTTGTACTCGACGCTTTTGCTTCCCAAGATACCATTCAGAAGAAAAACAACCTGGACCTCCGCATCAACTCCCTGCTAATACGCCGCGGCAAGGTATCTTATGATGTGCTTTCCGAGAAGGAGACTCCCGGCAAATTCAATCCGCAGCATATCCGTTTACGCAATATCATTGCCAATATCTCCCTGAAAGCACTGCAAAGCGACTCAATCAATGCTGCCATCAAGCGTATGAGCGTCGAAGAAGAGCATTCCGGTTTCGAGCTAAAGAAACTGAGCCTTAAAATAGTCGGCAACAACCAGCAGATGAAAATTGAGAACTTTGCCATCGACTTACCGAAAACCTCCCTGGCAATGGACACCATCCGCATGGACTATGACAGCCTGGGAGCTTTCAATAACTTTGCACGCGACGTACGCTTCTCGTTCCATATATTGCCTTCTCAGGTCACGCTGCAAGACTTGTCCGCGTTTGTCCCGGCCTTTGCCCCGTTCAAGGAGAAACTGCAAGTGGAAGTACAGACAAACGGAACTGTCGACCAGTTGAATTGCCCCCATCTCTCCATCTCTGCCGAAAACCATTTCCACCTGAGAGGAGACGTGTCTCTGCAAGACCTTTCACAGCCTGGAGATGCTTATGTATTCGGCAATTTATCCAGCTTGTACGCCAATCCGGAAGGAGTTGCTTTCTTTGTGCGCAATTTGAGCAAGAACTACAACGGTGTACCTCCCGTTCTGCAACGCTTGGGAACAATCTCTTTCCGTGGAGAAGTATCAGGGTATTTCACCGACCTCGTTACTTATGGACAAGTGCGCACCGACATTGGCACCATAAAGACCGACGTCAAATTGAGTTCGGATAAGGAGAAAGGATATTTCGCCTATTCGGGTGCAGTGCAAACGACGGATTTTGAGCTGGGTAAGATGTTAGGCAATAACAAATTCGGCAAAGTGACATTCAATCTTGATGTAAACAGTAGCCATTACGAGAACCAATACCCCACCGTTATTCTGAAAGGCTTGGTTGCCTCTATGACATACAGTGACTATACCTATGAGAATATCACCCTGGACGGTGAATACAAACAAGGCGGATTCACCGGTAAAGTAGCCTTGGATGATACCAACGGCTCGGTCATGCTGAACGGTTCCATCAATACCGCCAGCCAGGTGCCGACGTTCAATTTCCTGGCAAACATCAGCAAGATTCGCCCTCACGACCTTCATCTGGCACCTAAGTACGAAGATGCAGAAATATCAGTCAAGGTAAAAGCAGACTTCACCGGGGGTTCTATTGACGAAATGAATGGTGAAATCAATATAGACAGCCTGCAATTCACCTCCCCGGACAAGCAGTACTTCATGAAAAACCTGAAGATAGCAGCTACGCGAACAGACGAACACCAAAAGCGTCTGGCTATCACCTCCAATTTTCTGCAAGGCAGCATCGAAGGAGATTATTCCTACCGCACCCTGCCCACCAGTGTGCTGAACATTATGCGGCGCTACATCCCCGCCTTGATTCAGCCGGACAAGAAGCCTATAGAAACAGAAAACAACTTCCGTTTCGACTTGAACATATATGATACGGAGCTGCTTTCTACCGTTTTCCAAATACCGATAAGGGTATACACCCAGTCCACCCTGAAAGGCTACTTCAATGACAAGGCCCAGCGCCTGCGTGTAGAAGGTTACTTTCCCCGCTTACGCTACGAAGACAAATTCATCGAGTCCGGAATGATACTCTGCGAGAATCCCGGCGACCAGTTCTATGCACGCCTGCGCTTCAGCAACCGGAAGTCGAGCGGCACCGTCAATGTGGCCCTGGAAACACAAGCGCAGAACAACAACATCCAGACCACGCTGAACTGGGGAAACAGCAATACCGTGACCTACAGCGGCAAGCTGTCTGCAATCGCCCACTTCATCCGTGACCATGAGCAGAAGATGCCGTTGAAGACGATTGTCGACGTACAGCCCACCAACGTTATCCTGAACGATACATTATGGAACATCCACCCCTCCCAAGTGGTGCTTGACTCCGGGAAAGTATACATCAACGACTTCCTGTTCAGCCACAAAGACCGCCACCTGCGCATCAACGGCACAGTATCCAAGGAGCCTCAAGACACCGTACGCCTGGATTTGAAAGCAATCAATATCGGATACGTATTCGACATTGCCGACCTCGGCGTGAACTTCAAAGGAGAAGCCACGGGTCCTGCTTTTGCCAGTGGAGTATTGGAGAAACCGGTAATGAGTACCGACCTGTTCATCCGTAATCTCGGATTGAACGAAGGCTTGTTGGGCGACGCCAACATACATGGAGAATGGCATCACGAAGTGAAAGGCATCTACCTGGATGCCCATATCCGCGAGCAGGATATTGCCAAGAGCCACGTGCACGGTTTCATCTATCCCCTGAAACCCACCAGTGCGCTCGACCTTCAGATTGAAGCAGACAATACCAACCTGAAGTTCATACACCACTACATGAGCAGCATCACACCCGAATTCAACGGGCGTGCCACCGGTAATGTACATTTCTACGGCAAGTTCAAGGGCCTTACTATGGAAGGACGTGTATTGGGCGATGCCTCCATGAAAGTAGAAGTACTCAATACCACCTTCTCCATAAAGGATAGTATCTATATCGCCCCCGGTGGATTAACCTTCAACAACAACCGTATCTTTGATACGCAAGGCCATCAGGGCCGGGTGAGCGGTTATCTCCATTACCAGCACTTCAAAAACCTGGAATACAGTTTCAACTTCAACGTAGATAATATGATGGTCATGAACACGAAGGAGTCTCCCGACGTCCCCTTCTACGGCACAGTCTACGGCACGGGCAACGCAACCATTGCCGGCAATGCCCAGGACGGAGTGAACATCGACGTGGCAATGACAACGAACCGCAACACCAACTTCACGTATATAAAGGATAACGTTTCTACCGCAGTCAGCAATCAGTTCATCAAGTTTGTGGACAAGACACCCCGCCGTGCCGTGCAAGACTCCATTCGTCTCTCCGACTTTGAGATAGCACAAAAGGAAATAGAAGAAGAGAAGGAAAGCGACACGGATATCCGTCTGAACCTCTTGGTAGACGCTACTCCCGATGCTACCATGAGAATTATGATGGACCCCATTGCCGGCGATTACATCAGCGGAAGAGGAGCCGGAAACATCCGTACAGAGTTCTTCAATAAGGGAGACGTTAAGATGTTTGGCAGCTACCGCATCAGCCAGGGAGTTTACAAATTCAGTTTGCAGGAAGTCATTCGTAAGGACTTTATCATCAGAGACGGAAGCACCATTACCTTCAACGGTACTCCGCTTGATGCCGCCCTTGACATTAAAGCAGGTTATACTGTGAACTCAGTATCCTTGAACGACTTAATGCCTAATGAAATGGCAAATTCGAGCTATGTCAACCAAACCAATGTCAAAGTGAACTGTATGATGGACATAACCGGACAACTGACTTCGCCCGACATCCGGTTTGATATAGAGCTGCCCAACGAGCGCGATGAAATGCAGACCCTTGTCCGCAACTACATCCCTACCGATGAACAAATGAACATGCAAATTCTATACCTCCTGGCCATCGGCAAGTTCTATACACCGGAAAATACGGGCGCCACACAGAACTCAAATATGATGTCCAGCGTGGTGTCATCCACCCTCTCCGGACAGTTGAACAATGCTTTATCCAACATCCTCGATGTCAATAACTGGAACTTCGGCACCAACTTCAGCACCGGAGAAAGGGGATGGACAGATGTAGAGTTCGAGACAATGCTGTCGGGACAACTGATGAACAACCGTTTGCTCATCAACGGTAACTTCGGTTATCGCGACAATCCGATGGCAAATACCAACTTCGTAGGAGATTTCGAGGCCGAATGGCTTGTCAACCGTTCA